>DASSQC010000369.1:0-12492 GCA_035702705.1 Burkholderiaceae bacterium
CTTGCCCCCTGTGGCATCGCGGTGCCGCAGTGCGACCATCGCGCCGAATGCGCCATGCAGGGCAGCGAGCGAATCGCCGATCGAAATGCCGATGCGCACCGGCGGCCGGTCGGGATGGCCCGACACATAGCGCATGCCGCCCATGCTCTCGCCCACCGCGCCAAAGCCCGGCAGATCCTTCATCGGCCCCGTCTGCCCGTAGCCCGACAGGCGCACAAACACGAGCGAGGGCCGCTCGCGCATCAGCTCCGTCGGGCCGAGCCCCCACTTTTCCAGCACGCCAGGCCGGTAGTTCTCCACGATCACGTCGGCCTCGAGCGCCAGGCGCCGCACCAGATCGCGGCCGCGCGCATCCTTCATGTTCACGGCCACGCTCTTCTTGTTGCGTGACTGCACGCTCCACCACAGCGAATTGCCTTCGTGCAGCACGCGCCATTGCCGGATCGGATCGCCTTCCGGCGACTCGATCTTGATCACCTCGGCACCAAACTCCGCCAGCAGGCGGGTGCAGAAGGGCCCGGCAATCAGCGTGCCGAGCTCCAGCACCTTCAGGCCCTGCAGCGCACCCGGTGTCATCCGCGCAGCACCGGGTAGAAGAAGATGGCGATGTTCACGAAGAAGGCCAGGGTCCACACCCCGGAGCGTGCAAGCTGCCGGCCCGTGACGTACAGGTACACGAACACGCAGCGCAGCACGATGAACGCCACCGCCAACCCATTGATCCACGCGTTCGCACCCACCAGCACGTGGGCGGACAACACGGCAAGACCGAAGAAAGGCAGCGCCTCCCAGCAGTTGGCCTGGGCGTTGTTGGCCCACTTGCGCCAGCCCTCCTGCCGCTCCAGCCAGGCGCGCGGGTCGAGATTGTCATAGCCGCCTTCGTGGCGCGGCACACCGAAGCTGCCGCGCTTGGCCAGACCGGCGCAGACGATCGGCATGATCGCCGCAATGAAGATGCAGAAGATGGCGAGGGTCAAGGCGGGCTCCGAATGAAACGAGGAGCCCGAGCATACGGCGCACATGCACCCCAGCGGCACGTTGCCCCGGCCCTGCAGAGCCCAGGCGGCCGAGAAGCGCTAGAAGGCCTCAGCGCCGGTGATCAGCTCGGTCCAGGCCGGCTTGTGGGCCGCCAGCCAGGCGCGGTCCAGCTGCAGACGGTCGACGATCTCGGCTGGCAGGGCGTCGATCGCTGCGTCGCCCTTGTCGCCATGCGAGCCGACCTCGGCCATGCGCATGGCCATGCGGATCACCGCCGCCAGACGTGAGAAGCGCCGTGGCTCGAACGGGTCCGCGGCAAAGCGGAAGGCGTCCACCAGCGGCAGGGGGAAGCCCCATCGCGCCGCCAGCTCGGCCGTCACATCGGCGTGGGAGAAGCCGAAACGCGCCTGCTCCCAGGACAGCCGCGCACCGGGTGCATGCGGCACCGCCTCCACCATGCGCACATAGTCCGGCAGCGCGAGGGCCAGCACCAGCTCGCCCAGATTCACCATGAAGCCGCCGAGATAGGCGCTTTCCGGGTCCACCGCGGCCGGCTTGGCCAGCCAGCGGGCATAGCCGCCGGTCGCCAGGCTCGTGCGCCAGAAGGCCTCGCGGCCGAAGCCCGGAATCTTGGGAAAGCTGCCCGCGATGCAGGCCGACAGCGCCAGGGTCCGCAGCGCCTCGGTGCCGATCACCGTGGCTGCATCGTTCACCGAAGCCACGGAGCGGGCCAGTCCGAACCGCGGACTGTTGGCCAGGCGCAGCAGCTTGGCTGTGAGCACCATGTCGCGCCCCACGTCGCGCAGCAGGGGTGTGAGATCCGCATCCCCATCGTTCAGGCTGCTGACCAGACGACGTGCAACTTCAGGCATGGTCGGCAGCTGCGGCAGGCGCGCGATGATCTGCGCAATCGCAGCCTGGCGGTCGGCCTGCTCGGTCAGACGAGCAACTTCATCGGGAGCAACGGGAGCGTTCATGGCATCGGGCAGTGGCACGGGGCCGGCAGGCGGCCGGAAGGGCCGAAGAATGAGAGGCAGTGTGGCGCTGTGAGTCCGGCGGCCGAAGGATGAAAAGCGTGGTCTTGCACCCGCTTTTTTGAGCGCTCCCTGCCTGCAGATTGCGCGCAGCTTGCTCGCTGACGGCGGTCGATTGCAGTGTGTTTCGCTCAGAACACAGCGCCGTGCCCCGGCGGGCGGGTGCGCGCGCCGGCAGACGCGGCTGGTGGGCCCCCCGGGAGTCGAACCCGGCACCAACGGATTATGAGTCCGCTGCTCTAACCAAGCATGAGCTAGAGGCCCGCCGACGGGGCTGGTACCCCGCAAAAAGACAAGGGCCGGTTGCATCAACCGGCCCTTGCAGTTTACGGCAGTGCATCAGGGCGATGCGGCTGCCTGCCTTGCGCGATCAGCCGGTGCTCAGCTGCCTTCAAGGAAGCTCTTGAGCTTGTCCGCGCGGCTGGGGTGACGCAGCTTGCGCAGGGCCTTGGCTTCGATCTGGCGGATGCGCTCGCGGGTCACGTCGAACTGCTTGCCCACTTCTTCCAGGGTGTGGTCGGTATTCATCTCCACGCCGAAGCGCATGCGCAGCACCTTGGCTTCGCGCGGGGTGAGGCTGTCGAGCACTTCCTTGACGACCTCGTGCATGCTGTTGTGCAGCGCCGCCTCGGCCGGGGCCAGGGTGGCCTGGTCCTCGATGAAATCGCCCAGGTGGCTGTCCTCGTCGTCGCCGATCGGGGTCTCCATCGAGATGGGTTCCTTGGCGATCTTGAGGATCTTGCGGATCTTGTCCTCGGGCATGTCCATCTTGGCAGCCAGGGTCTGCGGATCGGGCTCGATGCCGGTTTCCTGCAGGATCTGGCGGCTGATGCGGTTCATCTTGTTGATGGTCTCGATCATGTGCACCGGAATGCGGATGGTGCGCGCCTGGTCGGCGATCGAGCGCGTGATGGCCTGACGGATCCACCAGGTGGCGTAGGTCGAGAACTTGTAGCCGCGGCGGTATTCGAACTTGTCCACGGCCTTCATCAGGCCGATGTTGCCTTCCTGGATCAGGTCGAGGAACTGCAGACCGCGGTTGGTGTACTTCTTGGCGATCGAGATCACGAGACGCAGGTTGGCCTCGATCATCTCGCGCTTGGCCTTGCGCGCCTTGGCCTCGCCCATGGCCATCTGCTTGTTGATCTCCTTGAGATCGCCCAGGGGCACGACCACACTGGCCTGCAGGTCGATGAGCTTCTGCTGCAGCTCATGCACGGCCGGCAGGTTGCGCTCAAGAATGACCACGTAGTTCTTGCCGCTCTTGACTTCCTTGTCGGCCCACTTGAGGTTGGTCTCGTTGCCGGGGAAGGACTTGATGAAGTACTCGCGCGGCATGCCGCACTTGTCCACGCAGATCGAGAGGATGGCGCGCTCCAGCGAACGCACCTGCTCCACCTGGCTGCGCAGGGTGTCGCACAGGCGCTCCACGGTCTTGGCCGTGAAGCGGATCAGCATCAATTCGCTGCTGATGGCTTCCTGGGCCTTGTTGTAGGCCGCACTCTTGTAGCCCTCGACCTCGAAGGCCTTGCGCATCTTGTCGAAGTGCTTGGAGATGCGGTCGAACTTCTCCAGGGCGCCGTTCTTCAGCTCCTCGAGCTGCTTGGCCGACAGACCGCCGCCTTCGGTCTCGTCCTCTTCGTCGCCAAAGGCTTCTGCAGAGGGGTTGAAGTCGTCATCGGCATTCGGGTCGATCAGGCCGTCCACGTAGGCGGCGGGCGAGTCCGTGCCGGCGCGGATCTTCTCGGCAAAGCCGAGGATCTCGTTGATCGTGGTCGGGCAGGCACTGATCGCCATGATCATGTGCTTCTGGCCTTCCTCGATGCGCTTGGCAATCTCGATTTCGCCTTCACGCGTCAGCAACTCGACCTGACCCATCTCGCGCATGTACATGCGCACGGGATCGGTGGTGCGGCCGAACTCGCTGTCCACGGTCTGGAGCGCGGCTTCGGCTTCTTCTTCTGCATCGTCATCACCGCCGGCCACCGGGGTGTTGTCGCTCATCAGCAGGGTTTCGGCATCGGGCGCCTGGTCATAGACCGCGATGCCCATGTCATTGAAGGTGCTGATGATGGCCTCAATGGCCTCGGCATCCACCGCGTCGTCGGGCAGGTGGTCATTGACCTCGGCATACGTGAGGTAGCCGCGGTCCTTGCCCAGCTTGATCAGGGCCTTGAGCTTGTTGCGCTTGGTCTCGAGGTCTTCGGGCGTGCCGGCATGCTTCTCGGCAAACTCCTTCATCAGCTGGCGCTCGCGGGCGCGCTTGCCGCCCTTGACGCGGGCCGGCTTTTCTTCAACCGCCTCTTCAACAACCTCGTCCGCGGGTTCCTCGTCGAGGATCGGTTCGGAGGCCTCGAGCTCGCCGTTTTCGTCGATGCGGGGCTTCGGCTTGCGCCCGGGCTTGCCCTTGGGCTTGGCCGGGCCGTCGGCAGCCGGCTTGCGACCGCGCTTGGCGGGCGCCAGATCCTCGTCGTCCTCGTCTTCATCCACCGCAGGCTTGGCCGCGGCCTTGGCCTTCACGGCGATCTTGTCGGACTTGCTGTCCTTGGCGTCCGCCTTGGCCGGCTTGGCGGCCTTTGCGGCCTTGGCTTCGAGCTTGGGCTCGGCCTTGGCCGCCGTCTTCTTGGCGGGGGTCTTGGCACCGGCCTTCACGGCCGGCTTGGCTGCAACCGACTTGGTGGCGGTCGTTTTTGCGGCACTTTTGGCGGCAGCCTTGGTGGCGGCTTTGCCCGCAGCCTGGGGCGCTTGCTTGTTGGCGCGCAGCAATTCGTTGGCTGCGGCGATGAGCTTGGACTTCAGAGACTTGGTGTCTGCCATTGGCGAGTGTTCCGGCGATGGGCAAGAAGAGGTCGAGACGACAATTTGGGTTGGAACAGCCGCCCTGCAAGGCGCACGGCCACAGGGTGAGGCTGTCTCCGCCGAGTACCCACTACGCAGGTACTGGCCCGGCTCGATGCAATCTGCGCCGCCGTGCGAGGCGGGCCCTGCGGTCCGGTGTCATCGTTTGGAATCCAGCAACCCCGGGCTCTGGCGGGGTCTGCGGCGGCCGGGCTGTCCGGTCTCGTCACGCAGAATGATGCAAATCGTCCAAGCGATCAGGAAAACCCTTTATTTTAAGCCGACTTTCAGGATTTTCCACAGCGTTTTCGAGCATGGCGCCCAACCGGGCGGGGGGGCCCTCAAGAACGCCAGCTTGGGCGCGGCTCAGCCCAGCGCCTTGATCCGCGCATCGATCTCGCGGTAGCGCTGCAAGTTCTGCGTCGCCGAGGCCACACGCAGCGCCTCGGTGAGTTGCTTCTTTCGCAAGGCAATGACCGCTTCGGTCAGCGTGGATTCGCTCTCGATGGCATCGGCCTCGGGCCGGCCGGCATCGCGCCAGCGTTCAGCCATCTGCGAATCCGTGGAGGCAAATGCGTTGAAGTCCGCGGCCGTCGGCGTGCGCTCATGGTCCTCGATCAGGTTCTCGAAGAACTGGATCAGGTCGGCCAGGCTGGCGCTCGTGTAGTCCAGCAGCTGCATGTCCTCGGGCAGGTCGTCACGCCACATCAGCAGGTGGTCGCGCGCCGCGCGGTAATGCTCGGGCAGACGCAGCAGGGCATCGATCACCTGATCGACGGGTGTCCGGGTCTGCGGCCGCGGCGCCCGGGCCATCGCCCGCCAGGCCATGCGCTCGCGCTCCGTGCCTTCCGGCCTGCCCTTGCCCTTCCACTTGCCCTTGCCGCCCGACCATTCGCCCTTGAAGCCGCCTTCGCCAAAGGGGGCGCCCTTGAACTCGCCATCGGGCTGCCAGCCGCTGCGCGGTCCGTCGCCGCCGCGCACGGGTGCATTCAGTCCGGTCAGGGACTCGATGTCCGCCGGGTTGAGCTGCGAGGCATCGGCCAGACCGCGCATGATGGCCAGGCGCAGCGCACCCGCTGGCAGCTGCGCGAGCATGGGCCCGGCTTCCTTGATCATCGCGCTGCGCCCCTCCATGCTGCCCATGTCGTGGCGGCTCTGCAGCTCGCGCAGCAGAAAGGCCGACAGCGGCATGGCGCGGCCGACCTCGGCTTCGAAGGCCTGGGTGCCCTGCTCGCGGATGTAGCTGTCGGGGTCGTGTTCGCTGGGCAGGAACAGGAAGCTGATGCGCTTGTCGTCGGCGGCAAAGGGCAAGGCGCTTTCGAGTGCCCGCCACGCGGCCTTGCGGCCGGCGTTGTCGCCATCGAAGCTGTAGACGATGTGATCCGTGTGGCGCAGCAGCTTCTGCACATGGATGCCGCTGGTCGCGGTGCCGAGCGTGGCCACCGCATTGGGAAAGCCGAGCTGGGCGAGCGCCACCACATCCATGTAGCCCTCGGTCACCAGCACGTAACCACGCTCGCGGATCGCCTGGCGCGCCTCGAACAGGCCGTAGAGCTCGGCGCCCTTGTTGAACACCGGCGTTTCCGGTGAGTTCAGGTACTTCGGTTCGCCCTGGTCGATCACCCGACCACCAAAGCCGATGACCTCACCCTTCTGGTTGCGGATCGGGAACATGATCCGGTCGCGGAAGCGGTCGTAGCGGCGCACCTCGCCGGTGTCCTCGTCGGTGCGCTCGATCACCAAGCCGCACTCCACCAACTTGGCGTCCTGGTAGTCATCGAAGGCCGCCTGCAGGCTCTGCCAGCCCTCCATGGCGTAGCCCAGACCGAATCGGGCGGCGATCTCGCCTGACAGGCCGCGGCCCTTCAGGTAGCGCACCGCCCGTTCATTGCCCTTGAGCTGCAGCTTGAAGAAGGCGGCCGCCCGGGCCAGCACATCGGTCAGGCCGAGCTGCTTCTCGCGGCGCGCCGCCTGTTCGGCCGGGTTGCCCTGCTGCTCGCGCGGCACGGTCAGGCCATGCTGACGGGCAAGCTCCTCGACGGCGTCCGGGAAGGTCATGCCCTGGTACTCCATCATGAAGGTGATGGCGGTGCCATGGGCGCCACAGCCAAAGCAGTGATAGAACTGCTTGGACGGACTGACCGTGAAGCTGGGCGACTTCTCGTTGTGAAAGGGGCACAGGCCCATGAGGTTCGCCCCGCCCTTCTTCAGCTGCACGTAGCGGCCCACCACGTCGACCACATCGACGCGTGAAAGCAGATCGGCAATGAAGGACTGCGGAATCATGGGGGCATGATCCTACCGCGCGCCTCGCAGCCCGCTGCGCCCGGTTCGGGTGCAAGCGACTGTTACCGGGGGATGGCTATCCTGCGCCGGACAAGGAGATTGCACATGACGCTCAGGGATCATTCCGCTCGCGCTTCGGCAACGCTGATTCTGGCTGCAGCGCTGCTGGCGCCCGCAGCCGCCCAGCAGACCGCGGCACCCGCCCCCTACGACACGCAATGGTGGTTCACACCGGGTGCCGTGTCGCGGCACTTCGAGCGCCAGAGCGAGTTCAACCAGACCCACCCGCAGTTCGGCCTGGAGTACTTCTGGCGCGAGAACACGGCCCTGATCTTCGGGACCTACAAGAACAGCAACTACCTGTGGTCGCGGTATGTGGGCGTGAATTGGACGCCCATCGAGCTCGGTCCGATCCGCCTGGGCGCCACGGCGCAGATCACCAACAACTACATCGCCGCACGCGACCGCAAGCCCTTCCCGTTTGCAGCGCCCATGGCGTCTTTTGAGTACAGGCGCTTCGGGCTGAACCTCTACGCTGTACCGACCATCCGGGACGTGACCGGTGCGGTGGCCCTGCAGGTGAAGTTCCGCTTCGACTGAGGACTGCGCGAGCCACGCCGCCCGGGCCACGGGGAGAGGCGATGGCAATCCTGCATCTGTGGCGCACGGCGCGCCGCATCAGCTATGTGCTGTATCTGGCCCGCGTGCCGCTGTGGGGCTCGCTGTTCGTTGCGGGGGCTGTGAGCCTGCCCGCACAGATGCCCGAGGTGATGCGCGTGCTGGCCGCAGATGTGCGCGGCAGCAACGCGCTGTTCCACGTCTGGCTGCATGCCCTGTTCGTCGGCCTCATGGCCTGGCTCACCGGCCTGGCCAACTGGTATTGGGCCCGCGTCACATTGCAGGCGCACATGCCGCGCGACTGGCTGCAGCAACCGACGGTGCAGCGCACCTGTACCTGGCTGCCGCGCACCATCGGCGCCCTGCCCTGGCTGGGCCTGGCCGCCTGCGGCTGGCAGGCGCGCAGCGGCCTGACAGGCGCCGCAGCGCAGTGGGCGCTGGGCTTCACGGTCGGCGCGGTGCTCATGGCCAGCCTGCTGCTCTATGTGCTGCACCTGCGCCGGCGCATGCTGGAGGCCAACATGCAGCGCTTCGGCCAGGCATGGGTCGCGCGAACCGGACGGCTGTCGCTCGCGGGCTCCATCGCCACGGGCGCGCTGCTGCTGCTCTGGTCGACGATCGATGCAGTGAGCATGGGCCAGTCACTCGGCGCCATTGCGCTGGTGCTGCTGTCGGCATTTGTCTTCGTGCCCTGGGTGGCCGCGCTCGTCAAGCTCGGCACCGCAGCGCGCGTGCCGGTCATGCGCCTGCTGGTCGCCTGGCTGGCGCTGATCAGCCTGCTTGATCTCAACGACAACCATGCGGTGCGCACCCTGCCCGGCGCGCCGCAGCAGCCGATGGCCTTCGATGCCGCCATCCGCCAATGGGCGGCGCGCCAGCCACCCGGCGCCGAGCAGCCCATGCCGATGATCTTTGTGGCTGCGGCCGGCGGCGGGATCCGCGCGGCGTACATGACGGCCGAGGTGCTGGCGCAGCTCGATGCGCGCCTGCCCGGCTTCTCGCAACACGTCTTTGCCATCAGCGGCGTCTCCGGCGGCAGCGTGGGCGCAGCGGTCTACACCAGCGCGCTACAGCATTCAGGCGAACGTCGGGACACTGCGCCGGCGCTGGCCCCACGCGCCGCGGCGTCTGCGCTGGCCGGACGCGACTGCCCGCTGTGTCCGGGCAGCCGCGGCACGCTCGGGGCGGACCTCTTCGGCCCCGTGGTGGCGGCCATGCTGTTCCGTGATGCCGTGCAGCGCTTCGTGCCGCTGCCCATCCCCGCCTGGGACCGTGCGCGGGCCCAGGAAGAGGCGCTGGAGCGTGCGGCACGGCGCGCCATGACCGGCGGCAAGCCGACTCTGCTGGAAGACGCGATCACCGACCTGCCGCAGCAGGCTGCCGCCGCGCCGCGCCCGGCCTTGCTGTTGAACACCACCTGGGTGGAGGGTGGCAGCCGCGTGGCGATCAGCTCGGTCAGCCCGCCGGCCGAGGCGCTGACCGGGCTGCTGACCCTGGCCGATCTGGCACCTGCCAGCCACGTCAGCCTCTCCACGGCCGCCATGCTCAGTGCGCGGTTCACCTATGTCTCTCCCGCAGGGCGCGTGGGCGCGCTGACCGATCCGGCAACCGGCGAGGTGCGCAAGCTGCGTCTCGTGGACGGCGGCTACTACGAGAATTCAGGCAGCGCCACCGCGCTGGACATGGTGCGCTACGCCGCGCGTGAGGCCCGCAATCAGGGGCTGAACGTGGTGCCGGTGGTCATCCAGATCGACAACGACCCGGACACGATCAGCGCCGCGCCCGGGGAACGCAAGCTGCGCCCCTTGCCGCTGCAACCGGCCGAGCCCGGCTTCGGCGAGCTGCTCTCGCCCATCCGCACCCTGCTCAATACCCGCAGCGCGCGCGGCAACCATGCAATGGCCGACGCCGAGTGGCAGGTCACCCGCGGGATCCAGGACGCGCAGGGCAACCCGATCGACGGCGTGTTTGTCTACCTGACCCTGCAGAACCGGCGCGGCGCCCCCAAGCTGCCACTGGGCTGGCAGCTCTCCTCGGTCGCCCGACGCGACATTGAATGCCAGGTGGCTGCGCGGCTTGCTGGCGTCACGTCCGCACCGGCCCAGCATGCCGCGGCGCCAGCCCATCTGCTGTCCAGCTTGCGGCTGCTGGCCGCAGACAACTGGGGACGGCTGCCGGCGGATGAAGTTTCTGAGATCAATCAGTGCGTTTTCGGACAGTGAGCATCTGAGGCAAAGATCGTTCAAGATGACCGCCGGACAAGCGAAAAGTCGAATTATTGAATCGAATATTCCGTATCTTTCGGCCACAATCAAAGTGCCTGTCCGCAGGCGTGGCCGCTGGCCCAGGCCCACTGGAAGTTGTAGCCCCCCAGCCAGCCGGTCACGTCCGTGACCTCGCCCACAAAGTGCAGCCCCGGCTGCTTGAGCGACTCCATGCTGGTCTGGTTGAGCTCGCGCGTGTCCACGCCGCCCAGGGTCACTTCGGCCTTGCGGTAGCCCTCCGTGCCGGTGGGCACGAGCGACCACTGCGTCAACGACGCTGCGAGGTCTGTGAGCAGCTTGTCGCTGGCCTCGGCAATGCGGCGCGTGGCTGCTGCCGCCCAGGCCGGCTGCAGATTGAGCCAGGTCTGCGCCAGACGCGCAGGCAGCAGGCTTTCCAGCACCGTGTTCAGCTGCTGGCGCGAGCTGGCCTTGGCCGCCAGCAGATCGCCGCGCAGGTCACGGCCGGCGGCCAGATCCAGGGTGATCGCCGTGCCACCCGCCCAGAAGCTGGAGATCTGCAGCACGGCCGGGCCCGACAGACCGCGGTGCGTGAACAGCAGATCCTCCAGAAAGTGGCCGCGCGCGCCTTTGTGTCCCTTGGCTGCCCCGGTCTCGATCTCCACCTCCAGGCTCGCGCCGGCCAGCGCCGCAAAGGGCGCCCACTGCTCGCCGTTGAAGGTCAGCGGCACCAGGCCGGGCCGCGTCTCGATGATCCTGTGGCCGAACTGCCGCGCGATGCGGTAGCCGAAGTCTGTGGCACCGATCTTCGGGATCGACAGCCCGCCGGTGGCCACCACCAGCCGCGGTGCGCGCAGCACGCCGGCCTCGGTGGCCAGGACGAATCCGCCGGCCTCATGCGCGACCGCACTCACGCCGCAGGGTCTGAACCACTGCACGCCGCCCATCTCGCACTCGCGCACCAGCATCTGGATGATGTCCTCGGCTGAACGGTCGCAGAACAGCTGGCCGCGGTGCTTCTCGTGAAATGCAATGCCATGGCGCTTGACCAGGGCGATGAAGTCCGCCGCGGTGTAGCGCGCCAGCGCCGAGCGGCAGAAGTGCGGATTGGCCGACAGGAAGTTCGCCGGGCCGGCATTCACGTTGGTGAAGTTGCAGCGGCCGCCGCCGGAGATGCGGATCTTCTCAGCCAGCTTCTCGGCGTGATCCACCAGCGCCACACGCCGGCCACGCTGGCCTGCAACGGCGGCAGTCATCATGCCGGCGGCGCCGGCGCCGATGATGATGGCATCCAGGGGCTGCTTCATGCGCGGATCACACGCGACCTCGAGTTGGAGAGGGAGCGCACGGCGGCGGGGGCGACTTCGGACATGGCGCGCAGTGTAGGCAGCCGCTTCCCGCGGCGCGCCGCCGCGCCTAGCATCGCGCAGTCATCACGAGGGAGGGACCATGAAGACACGGTTGATTGCCAGCCTGCTGGCCGCACTGCTGCTCGCCCCGACGGGCCCTGTGCTCGCCCAGGAAGCCGCTCCAAGCTACGACGCGGCGCTGGCCCGCACGCTGGGTGCAGACGAGCGCGGCATGCGCCGCTACGTCCTCGTGGTGCTCAAGACCGGTCCGAACCGCGTGCCTGCGGGGCCGCAGCGCGACGAGATGTTCAAGGGCCACTTTGCGAACATGGCGCGCCTGGCCAAGGAGGGCAAGCTGGTGCAGGCCGGGCCGCTGGACGGTGTCGATGGCTGGCGCGGCCTGTTTGTGTTCGCCACGGCCAGCCTCGATGAGGCCCGCACGTGGGTCAACACCGACCCGGTGATCATCAAGGGTGAGATGGTGGCCGAACTGCATGCCTTCTACGGCAGTGCGGCCTTGATGGCGATGAACGAGATTCACGCCAAGATCACGCCCCCAAGGCCGACGAACTGAAGGCCCGCGATCGAGGACGCGAGCAGCCTGAATCCGTTCGGTGCGACCTCAGGCGCCGGCGCGATGCTGCAGCAAAGCGCCGTGGGCTGCCGCCTCGATCGTGGCGACGTCGGCATGACGCACGACCTCCCCCACGATGATGATGCCCGGGCTCTTGAGCCCATGCGCGGCGATGCTGCCGATCATCGCGCCCAGGTCCGTGATCACGCTGCGCTGCGCATGCGTACCGGCCGAGGTGATGATGGCCACGGGCAGGCCGGGTTTCAGGCCGGCGGCCAGCAGTTCGCTCTGGATGAACTCGCTCTTGGCCATGCCCATGTAGATCACGAGCGTCATGCCGGTGGCAGCCAGTGCCCGCCAATCGACGCGCGCCTCGCCATCCTCGGCGCTCTTGCCGTGGCCCGTGACGAGGATCACACCATGCGTGTCATCGCGGTGTGTCAGCGGCACACCGATGCTTGTGGCCGCCAGCAGCCCGCTGGTGATGCCGTTGATGACCTCGACCTCAATGCCCTCGGCCATGAGGTGCGCACGCTCCTCGCCGCCGCGGCCGAAGATCATGGGGTCGCCGCCCTTCAGGCGCACCACGGTCT
>DASSQC010000370.1:0-2911 GCA_035702705.1 Burkholderiaceae bacterium
CGCCATCAGGCAAACAGCCGCGCCAGCTCGGTGCCCGGGTCGGGAGCACGCATGAAGGCTTCACCGACCAGAAACGCATGGACGCCCGCGGCACGCATGCGTGCCACATCAGCCGGTGTGTGAATGCCGGACTCCGTGACCACCAGCCGGTCTGCAGGGATCTGTGCCAGCAGATTGAGCGTGGTGTCCAGGGTGACGTCGAAGGTGCGCAGATTGCGGTTATTGATGCCCACAAGCGGCGTCTTGAGCGTGAGCGCCACATCGAGCTCGGCCGCGTCATGCACCTCCACCAGCACATCCAGCCCGTAGTGCGTCGCGCAGGCTTCCAGATCGTGCAGTGCAGGTGTGTCGAGCGCAGCCACGATCAGCAGGATGGCATCGGCACCCATGGCAGCCGCCTCGGCCACCTGGTACTCGTCGATGATGAAGTCCTTGCGGATCACAGGCAGCGTGCAGGCCGCGCGCGCCTGGCGCAGGTAGTCTGCGCTGCCCTGGAAGTACTGCACGTCCGTCAGCACCGACAGGCAGGTGGCATGGTGCAGCGCATAACTGTGTGCAATCACGGCGGGGTAGAACGGATCGCGCATCACGCCCTTGCTCGGGCTGGCCTTCTTCACCTCGGCAATCACGGCGGCATGGCCTGCGGCGACGCGGGTCTGCATGGCCTGTGCAAAGCCGCGCTGCTGCCCGCGCCGGGCTTCGCCCTGCGCGCGGACTTCGGTCAGCGGGCGGATCTTCAGGCCGGATGCGATCTCCTCGCGCTTGGTGGCGAGGATCCGGGTCAGGATGTCACTCATAGGCTCGCACTTGCATTGAAGGCCACGAAGTCGTCCAGCTTGCGCCGCGCCGCGCCGGAGCGGATGGCCTCCCGGGCCAGCGCAATGCCCGCCGGAATGTCGGCGGCCACATTCGCGGCATAGAGCGCGACGCCCGCGTTGAAGATCACGATGTCGCGCGGCGTGCCCGGGGTGTCGCCCAGGGCTTCGAGCAGCATGGTCTTGGATTCCGCCGCGTCCACCACCTTCAGGCCGCGGTTGCTGAACATGGCCAGGCCGAAGTCCTCGGGGTGGATCTCATACTCATGCACTTCGCCGTTCCTGAGTTCACCCACCATGGTGGCGGCACCGAGCGACACCTCGTCCATGCCGTCCTTGCCGTAGACCACCACGGCATGCTCGGCGCCCAGGCGCTGCAGCACGCGCACCTGGATGCCGACGAGGTCCGGATGGAACACGCCCATGAGGATGTTGGGTGCACCCGCCGGGTTCGTCAGGGGCCCGAGGATGTTGAAGATGGTGCGCACGCCCAGCTCCTTGCGGATCGGGGCGACGTTCTTCATGGCCGGATGGTGGTTCGGCGCGAACATGAAGCCCAGCCCGAGTTCATCGATGCACTGGGCAATGCGTGCGGGGGACTGATTGAGGTTCACGCCCAGGGCCTCGAGCACATCAGCGCTGCCGCTCTTGGAAGACACGCTGCGCCCGCCATGCTTGGCCACCTTGGCGCCGGCCGCCGCGGCGACGAACATGCTGGCCGTGGAGATGTTGAAGGTGTGTGCAGCGTCTCCACCGGTGCCGACCACATCGACCAGGTGGGCGTGGGACTGCACCGGCACCTTGGTGGCGAATTCGCGCATGACCTGGGCTGCCGCGGTGATCTCGCCGATGGTTTCCTTCTTCACGCGCAGGCCCGTCAGGATGGCTGCCGTCATGGCCGGCGAGATCTCACCACTCATGATCATGCGCATGATCTTGACCATCTCGTCATGGAAGATCTCGCGGTGCTCGATGGTGCGTTGCAGGGCTTCGTTCGGGGTGATGGGCATGGTGGGGCTCCGCGCTCAGTGGGCGCTCGCAGTGGCGGCCGATTGGTTCAGGAAGTTGCGCAGCAGGTCGCGTCCGTATTCCGACAGGATGGACTCCGGGTGGAACTGCACACCCTCGACCGCATGGATCTTGTGTTTCACGCCCATGATCTCGCCGTCCTCGGTCCAGGCGGTGATCATCAGCTCAGCCGGCAGGCTCTCGCGCTCGATGGCCAGCGAGTGGTAGCGCGTGACCGTGAAGCTGCGCGGCAGGTTGGCAAACACCCCTTGCTGCTTGGTCTCGATGGCGTCGGTCTTGCCGTGCATGACCTTGCGGGCCTTGATCACCTTGCCGCCGAAGGCCTCGCCGATCGCCTGGTGGCCCAGACACACGCCGAGCACCGGCAGCTTGCCCGCGAAGTGGCGGATGGTGGCAATCGAGATGCCGGCCTGTGCTGGCGCACAGGGCCCCGGGCTGATGCAGATGCGGTCCGGCCGCAGCGCCTCGATGGCCTGCGGCGTGGTCTCGTCGTTGCGGAACACACGCACGTCCTCGCCGAGCTCGCCGAAGTACTGCACGAGGTTGTAGGTAAAGCTGTCGTAGTTGTCGATCATCACCAGCATGGTTCAGACCCCCGCAAAGTAGTTCTTGATCTCGGCCACCACGCGGTCGATGTCGGCACCGCTCACATCCAGATGCGTGACCATGCGCGTGCCGTAGAGCACCTGGATGAGGATGCCGCGTGCCTTGAGATGCGCCTCCAGCGGCGCGCAATGATCCTGCGGGAACTGCGCGAACACCATGTTGGTGGCGCAGTCGGTCACGGTCACTTCGTCAATGCCGCGCAGACCCTCGGCGAGCGCAGCCGCGTTGGCGTGGTCTTCGGCCAGGCGGTCGAAGTGGTGGTCCAACGCGTAGAGCAGGGCCGCGGCCAGGATGCCGGCCTGCCGCATGCCGCCCCCCGCCACCTTGCGCCAGCGGAAGGCGCGTTCCAGCAGATCCTTGCTGCCCACCAGCACCGAACCCACGGGGCAGCCCAGGCCCTTGGAAAAGCAGATCGACACCGAATCGAAGCCGGCGCAGGTCTCGCGCAGGCTCTCGCCATT
>DASSQC010000371.1:0-3114 GCA_035702705.1 Burkholderiaceae bacterium
AGACCGTGGTGAAGTGGTGACGCGCGAGGCCGATCCCGCCCCGATGTGAGGGGCGAGATCGGCTCTGGATAAGGCTTTCCAGACCAAAATGGCTGGAAAGCCGCATGGGACAAGCGGAAAGGCTTTTTTAGCCGCAACGGGGCTCGCGCTGGCAGGCGCGGGCTCTAGTTCGGGCCTCACCCGCCCGGGCAAACCCCGACGAACGCACGTGCTGCAACGCGGTCTGATCTCGCAATCGATGCATTGCCTGTGGAGTCCGTGATGTCCCGCTCGAACCCTGTCTTTCCCGCCCGCTTGAGCGCTGCTGCGCTGCTGTGCGCCACGCTGGCGACGGCACCCGCGTGGGCCAATGAACCCGCGCAGACCGCGGTGCAGTCGGCCACGCAGGCGGCAACCCAAGCCGCCCAAGCGGCGCAGCGCTCGGCCGAGGCCGCGGCGCAGCAGGCCACCCAGGCCGCCGGTCAGACAGTGCAGAGCGCCAGCGAACAGGCGCAGCGCGCTGCCGAAGCTGCAGGCGCCAAGGTCGAGGCGCTCGGCGCGAAGGTGGAAGGCATCGGCGCACAGGCCGAAGGCGCCGTGGCCGGTGCCACGGCCAAGGTGCAGGGCGCCGTGGAAGCCGCGCAGGCCAAGGTGGAAGGCGTCATCGCCGGCGAGGTGGGCAAGGCCCTGCCGCAGGTGGACGCGGCCGTGGGCGGGGTCATCGAGCGCAGCGTGGCCTGGGCACAGGCGCAGGTCGCGGCGTTTCAGGCCTGGTTCAGCGCGCTGGACATGGGCGTGGGCGACTGGATCCTGCTCGCGATCGGCGCAGTGCTCTTCGTGGTGATCGGCATCCCGCTGATCCTGTTCATCGGCCTGGGGCTCCTGCTGCTGCCCTTCCTGTTGATCGGCTGGATCGTCTGGCGCCGCCTGCGCCGACCGGCGCGGCTGCAGCCGGCCTGATCTGGATCACGCCGGGTTCGCGTGCGGATGGACAGGGTTGCATCGGCCTGATGCGCCGCCCGGCGGCTTGGCCGATACTCGACGCACGGCAGCCCCCCTGTGGCTGCGCTCGCACCACGGAGACCTGCGCGTGAAAGACAAACTGATGTCTGCGGCCAACCTGCCGTTTGCCACCATGAGCACCGGCCTGGACTTCGTCAAGCAGGTCTGGAGCAACGTGGACGTGCCCACGGGCGCGGCCGGGCCGCTGGCGGAGTCCCTGTCCAAGTTCATCACGCCCACGCTGGATGTGGCCGAGATCGACAAGCGCCTGACCGATCTGCGCACCGTGCAGAAGTGGCTGGAGCTGAACCTGAACATCCTCAAGACCACGGTCCAGACCCTGGAGGTGCAGCGCGGCACGGTGGCCCAGCTGGCGCGCCTGGGCCTGGCGGTCGACGAGCAGGGCGAGCGCGGCTCGCTGAAGGAACTGCCCAAGATGGCGCAGGACATGGCGGGCAAGATGCTCAGCCCGCAGCAGTGGTGGTCGATGATGAGCGGGCCCATGGCCGAACTGATGGGCCAGGCGGCCAAGGCCGGGGTGAAGACGGCCGTGAAGGCCTCGTCCAAGGCCGCCAACGCAGCGGCGGGCACCGCCACCCAGACCGCCGGCAAGGCGGCCAAGGCGGCGCGCAAGGCTGCCGCACCGGCGCGCGCGCTGGCCAAGACCGCAGCCCAGCGCAGCAGCAAGAAAACCGCCGCCAAGCCCGCGGCCAAGCGCATCCGCGCACTCTGAGTCGCCCCAGGATCCTGCTGCCATGAGCCTGATTGCCACCAGCCGCTTCCGTTACGGCCACGCCACGGGCAGCGACTGGACGCAGGCCGTGGAGCGCGTGATCGACCAGCTCGACGAACAGGCGGCCGACGAGCGCTATGCCTCCACGGCCACGCTGGGCATCGCGTACTGGACCGAGGGCTTTGCCAACGCCGCCGAGGCAGTCATCGAGCGTCTGAAGACGGCCACCGGCCTGCGCCACTGGGTGGGCGCCACGGCGGGCAGCGTGTTCGGCGGCCGGCAGGAGTACGTGCAGCCGCATGTCCGGCAGGGCGCCCTGGCGGTGCTGCTGCTGGACCTGCCGGGCGCGGCCCTGCGCACCTTTTCCGGTACCCACCCCCTGCCCGCCCTGCCGCACGGCACCGGCGCGCCAGCCCCGGATACCCCTGCCCTGGCCCTGGTACACGCCGACCCGCGCACCCCGGATGTGGATGTACTGATCACCGAGCTGGCGCAGCGCACGCGCTCGCACTTCCTGTTCGGTGGGCTGAGCAGCGGCCTGCCCAGTGCACCGCAGCTGGCCGAGCACTTTGTGTACGCCGGCCTGAGCGGCGTGGCCTTTGCCGATGCAGCCGCCGGCGGCGCAGACATCCGCGTCAAGGTCACGCAGGGCTGTCACCCCGTGACTGCCACGCCCGGCCGGCCCGCGCCGCGCCCGCACACGGTGACGCAGGCCGACGCCAACTGGCTGCTGCAGCTCAACGGCGAACCGGCCTTCGATGTGCTGCTGCGCGACGTGGGCCTGGGCGCCTACGCCGGCCGCATGCCGCCTGGCGAGATGCTGCGCGAGAAGCTGGCCGGCGGCCTGTTCGTGGGCATGGCCGTGGCCAGCGTGAACGAGGGCGCCGCCACCGTGGGCATGGCCAACATGAGCCCCGGCGCCGTGGGCGACTACGTGGTGCGCGGGGTCATCGGCATCGATCCGCGCCGCCGCGCCGTGGCGCTGGCCGACGAGGTGCAGCAGGGCGACCGCCTGCATTTCTGCCGCCGCAACCGCGAGGCGGCACGGGCCGACCTCGTGCGCTGCCTCACGGAGCTGCGCGAGGAGCTCGAGGAAGCCGGCAAGACGCCGCGCGGCGCGCTCTACATCAGCTGCAACGGCCGCGGTGTGCATCTGTTCGATGAGCCGGGCGTCGAGCTCGGTCTGATCGCGCACCATCTGAAGGATCTGCCAGTCATTGGCTTTGCAGCCAATGGCGAGATCGCCCGCGACCGGCTGTACGGCTTCACGGGCGTGCTGGCAGTGTTCTCTTGAACGCGCACGTGCCCGGCGAAGCCGAGCCGGCTGAGCTGCCGGACTGGATTGCGCACACCGAACTGCAGGCGCTGCCCCCGGGCGGCGAACCGCATAGCCTGTATCT
>DASSQC010000372.1:0-4635 GCA_035702705.1 Burkholderiaceae bacterium
TATCTCGAATACGCCGTCTCGGTGGTCAAGGGCCGTGCACTGCCGCAGGTGGAAGACGGCCTCAAGCCGGTGCAGCGGCGCATCCTGTACGCCATGGACGAGATGGGCCTGGGCCCCACGGCCAAGCCGCGCAAGAGTGCCGCGGTGGTGGGTGATGTGCTGGGCAAGCTGCACCCGCATGGCGACCAGAGTGTGTATGACGCCTTGGTGCGTCTGGCGCAGGACTTCACCCTGCGCTACCCGCTGATCGACGGGCAGGGCAACTTCGGCAGCCGTGACGGCGACGGCGCCGCGGCCATGCGCTACACCGAAGCGCGCTTGACGCCCATTGCCCGCCTGCTGCTCGATGAGATCGACCAGGGCACGGTGGACTTCATCCCCAACTACGACGGCACGCAGGAAGAGCCGCGCCTGCTGCCTGCACGGCTGCCGATGCTGCTGCTCAACGGCGCCAGCGGCATTGCCGTGGGCATGGCCACCGAGGTGCCGCCGCACAACCTGAAAGAAGTGGCCGAGGCGGCGGTGGCGCTCATCAAGAACGAGAGCCTGCCGGACGCCGAACTCATGGCCCTCCTGCCGGGGCCGGACTTTCCGGGCGGCGGGCAGATCATCTCCAGCAGCGCCGACATTGCCGAGGCCTATCGCACGGGCCGTGGGTCGCTGAAGGTGCGTTCGCGCTACGAGTTCGAGGAACTGGCGCGTGGCCAGTGGCAGCTCGTCATCACGCAGCTGCCGCACGGTGTGTCGGCCGCCAAGGTGCTCTCCGAGATCGAGGAGCTGACCAACCCCAAGGTCAAGGCCGGCAAGAAGAGCCTGACGCCGGAACAGCAGCAGCTCAAGGCGCAGATGCTCGGTGTGCTGGATGCGGCGCGCGACGAGTCCGGCAAGGAAGCCGCGGTGCGCCTGGTGTTCGAGCCCAAGACCAGCAAGATCGACCGGCAGGAGCTGGTCAACACCCTGCTGGCGCAAACCTCGCTTGAGAGCAATGTGCCGCTCAACCTGGTGACCATCGGCCTGGATGGCCGGCCGCGCCAGAAGGCGCTGCGCGAGATTCTGGTCGAGTGGGGCCAGTTCCGCGTGGCCACGGTGCGCCGCCGCAGCCAGCACCGCCTGGCCAAGGTGGACGACCGCATCCACATCCTCGAAGGCCGGCAGGCGGTGCTGCTGAACATCGACAAGGTCATCAAGATCATCCGCGCGGCCGACGACCCCAAGGCCGACCTGATCGCCGCCTTCAAGCTCTCGGACCGCCAAGCCGAGGACATTCTGGAAATCCGCCTGAGGCAGTTGGCCAAGCTTGAGGGCATCAAGATCGAGCAGGAGCTGGCCGAGCTGCGCAAGGAGAAGACCGAGCTTGAGGAACTGCTGGGCAATGAAAGCGCGCTCAAGCGCCTGGTGATCAAGGAGATCCAGGCCGATGCCAAGCAGTATGGCGACGCACGTCGCACGCTGATCCAGGCCGCCGAGCGCGCCAGCATCGAAGTGAGAATCGAGGACGAGCCGGTCACGGTCATCGTCAGCGAGAAGGGCTGGGTGCGCGCGCGCCAGGGCCACGGACACGACGCCACGCTCTTCACCTTCAAGCAGGGCGACAGCCTCTACGGCGCGTTCGAGTGCTCCACGCTGGACAACCTCGTGGTGCTGGGCAGCAACGGCCGGGTGTACAGCGTGCCGGTGGCTAGCCTGCCGAGCGCACGTGGTGACGGCCAGCCCATCACCACGCTGATCGAACTCGAAGCCGGCAGCAAGGTGCTGCACATGCTGGCCGGCGCGGCAGACACGCCGCTGCTCATGGCCACCAAGGGCGGCATGGGCTTCGGCACCAAGCTGTCCGATCTCTTCACCCGCCAGCGCGGCGGCAAGACCTTCCTGTCGCTGGACGAAGGCGACGAGCCGCTGGGTCTGATCCGCTTTGCGCCCAACGCGAGCGCCGTGGCCGTGATCGGCGGCAAGCCGGGCAAGGAGCGCCTGCTGGTGTTCGGTCTGGACGAGCTCAAGACGCTGTCGGCCGGCGGCAAGGGCGTGATCCTGATGGAACTGGACAAGGGCGAGCAGCTGCTGCACGCGCTGCCCATCTCCGAGGCCGGCTTCGTGGCGATTACCGACTACCGCAACAAGCCGTATGAGGAAACCTTCGGGCCGCGCCAGCTGGCGCCCTTCATCGGCAAGCGCGCACGCAAGGGCAAGCTGCTGGACGCCAAGGGCAAGGGCCTGCGTGTCCGGATGCTCTGATGGGTGTCAAAATCGGACATAAAAATCTGAATCATTGATTGATGGCTTGTCGCTTGTCTGAAGCGCTTCTTGGGCGGTTCTCGACATTTCTTGTGTCAAAAATAACTCATTTTCGGTCAGAAAATGAGGTCTGCGACCTGTTTTCGCAGCCTGAGGTGCCGACGTGGAGCGCGTGGCGATAATCGCCACTCCTCCTCCAAGAACAACCTGCATGAAACGCGTCCTGCTGGCCGCATCGGCCATGCTGCTGGCTGCCTGTGGCACCAGCAACCCCTACTACGACCCGGCCAGGAAGCATCACCGGCCCGACGGCTTCAACAACAACTACATCGACAACTGGGCCGAGAACCCGCCCAGCTTCTGGCAGTGGCAGCGCGAGCGCTGGTCCAACCCGCCGCCGGCCTCGAACGCGGCGCGCGTGCCGGTGGCCAGCCCCGACCTGGGCTACCTGAAGCGCAACACGAAGGACGTGTCGGTCACCTGGATCGGCCATTCCACGGCCCTGTGGCAGATCAATGGCCTGAACATCCTGACGGACCCGCATTTTTCCGAGCGGGCCTCGCCCGTGAGCTTTGCCGGCCCCAGGCGCGAGGTGGTGCTGCCGATCACGCTCGCGCAGCTGCCTCGCATTGATGTGGTGCTCATCAGCCACAACCACTACGACCATCTGGACCGCCCCAGCGTGCTTGCCCTGAACCAGCAGGCCGGCGGAGCGCCGTTGTTTGTGGTGCCCCTGGGCGTGGACCTCTGGATGAAGAACGAGGGCATCACCAACGTGCGCCGCATGGACTGGTGGGAGCGCTTCGACGTGCCTGCACCCGGCGGTGCGGTGACGGTGAACTTCGTGCCCGTGCAGCACTGGAGCACCCGCACGCCCTGGGACCGCAACGCCACGCTTTGGGGCGGCTTTGTGGTGCAGGCGCAGGTGGCGGGCGGCCCGTATTCCATGTTCTTCACCGGGGACACGGGCTACGGCCGGGACTTCGCGGATATCGGCGCGCGCTTCGGCGGCTTCGACTTCTCGCAGATCGCGGTGGGCTGCTACCTGCCGCGCTGGTTCATGCAGACCCAGCATGTCAATGAGGACGAGGCGGTGAAGATCCACCTCGACGTGAAAAGCCGGTTCTCCATGGGCGTGCACTGGGGCACCTTCCGCCTGTGCGACGACGTGATCGAGGCACCGATCGACAATCTGCCGCTGGCACGCCGGAAGTACGGCGTGGCCGACGACGCCTTTGTGCTGTTTGCGCTGGGCGAAACCCGTGTACTCAAGAAAGCCGACTGATGAACCGTGAATTCTGGCTCCTCATCCATCTGCTGGGCGTGGTGATCTGGGTGGGCGGCATCTTCTTTGCCCACATGGTGCTGCGCCCCAGCGTGCAGGAGCTCACGCCCGCCGAGCGTCTGCCGCTGATGCGCGCGGTGATCGGCCGCTTCCTGCATTGGGCGCTGATCGCGATTGCGCTGATCCTGGCCAGCGGCGTGTTTCTCTGGGGCAGCACGCCGATGGCCCGCGCGCCCGTGGGCTGGCACCTGATGCTGGGCGGCTTCGGGCTGATGCTGGCCGTCTATCTGTATCTGCGCTTCGTACCCTTCGGCCGGCTCGAGACGGCGCTGGATCAGGGCGACCTGGGGGCAGCGGGCACCCAGCTGGCGATGATCCGCCTGCTGATGGGCATCAACCTGCTGTTCGGGCTCGGGGTGATGGCGGCGGCGCTGCTGCTCGGCTAGGCCGCACCGACCGGGCGGGGGCCGACGCGGATCGGCCGTTCAGGCGAGCGTGAACAGGCCGCGCGCCACCGGCACGCAATGGCCGCCCACATGCACGTCGGTGGCCTGGCCGGCGCTGCGCGTGAAGCGCAGGTGCAGTTCGCTTGCGCGGTTGATCTCGATGCCCTGGATCACGGTCCACTCAAACCGGCCGTCGGCCTGCTCGAAGTGCGTGGCCAGATAGCCGGCCAGCGCGGCAGCGGCGCTGCCCGTGGCCGGGTCTTCCGGAAAGCCCAGACCGGGGCAGAACATGCGCACGCGGGCGCGGCGCTTCTCGGTATCGATGTGCACCGGATACAGCCAGGGGCGCTCCGACAGCACATTGGCCGAGACACGCAGCGCGTTCCACTGCACCAGGTCGAGTGCGGCGGCGCTCAGGGCCGAGCCGTCGCGCAGCGGCACCAGCGTGAAGGGCACGCCGCAACTCCAGATCTCGCAGGGCACACCGGGCACAAGCGATGTGCTCGACAGGCCGAGCATCGAAGCCAGCGTCGGTGGCTTGAGCGGCGTGTGCGTCATGGACGGATTGCGCGGGCTGCGCAGGCTGATGCGGCCCGGCCCGTGTGGGGTGGGCTCGATCTCGATCTCGGTGACGCCCACGCCCAGCTCGAGCTGCATGCGCGTGACGCCGGG
>DASSQC010000373.1:0-2424 GCA_035702705.1 Burkholderiaceae bacterium
CGCAGTCTCGATGGCCATGGCCACGTCTTGCTTGGTGGCCCACTGCACGGTGCCTACCTGGGTGCCGTCATTGGGGCTCAATACCGGGGCTTTGGGCGTGGGGGCCCAGGATCCATGCGGTGTTCCAAGACAAAATGCCTCGAAACCCGCATGGGACAAGCGGGAAGCCAGTTCGGTCTGCACCGCAGCGCGCATCTGCAGATCCAGCCCCTTGCTGTTGGCGCGGCTGGCGCCATACAGCGCCACCGGCATCGGCAGCGCCGGCTGCGCAGCGATGTTGAACGGCAGCTCAGTCAGCAGGGCCGCCGGCACGCGCGGGTCGGCCAGCTGGTGCACAAAGCTGGTGTTGGCGCCGTTTTCCAGCAGGCGGCGCACCAGGTAGGCCAGCAGGTCGCGCGGCTCGCCCACCGGGGCGTAGATGCGCACGGGCACGTTCAGGTCGGCCGCGGCCACTTCGTACAGGCTTTCGCCCATGCCGTGCAGGCGCTGGAACTCATAGTGCGTGTTGCTGCCGGCCAGCGCGCGAATGGCGGCCAGCGTGGCCGCGTTGTGCGTGGCAAACATCGGGTAGATGCGGTCGTGCAGCTCAAACAGGCGCGTGGCGCAGGCCAGGTACGAGAGGTCGGTGTGCTGCTTGTGCGTGAACACCGGGTAGTTGGGCAGGCCCAGCTCCTGGGCGCGCTTCACTTCGGCGTCCCAATAGGCGCCCTTGACCAGGCGCACCGCAATCTTCACGCCGTGCTTGGCGGCCAGGTCCCCAATGTGGCTGATGGTGTCCAGCGCGCGCAGGCCATAGGCCTGAATGGCCAGGCCCAGCATGTAGGGCGCGGGCTTGGTGCGTTCAATCAGCGCCTCAATGAGGTCCAGACTCAGTTCCAGCCGCTCGCTTTCCTCGGCATCGATGGTGATGGGCACGTTCAGCTTGAGCGCTTCTTCCACCAGCGGGGCCACGCGCTCCAGCATCTCGGGCAGCACGTGGGCGCGCTGCACTTCTTCAAAGCGCGGGTGCAGGGCGGTGAGCTTGATGGACACGTTCGCACCGCGGTGCGGTTCACTGCCACCCTTTTGGAGCTTGGCCGTGGCGATGATCGCCTCGTGATACGCCGCCAGGTAGCGCTTGGCCTGGGCCTCGTTGCGGGCGCCTTCGCCCAGCATGTCGAAGCTCACGGTCTCTTTGCTGTTCTTGGCGGCGCGGTCCACGCCGTCATTGATGTTGCTGGCAAACACAAACTGCTGGCTCAGCACCGCCACCGCGGCGCGGCTGGCGCGCACAAAGGTCTGTGCGCCCAGCTTGGTGAGCAGGCTCTCCGCCAGCTCGCTTTCGCCTTCGGGCAGCAGCTTCTTGCCCAGGCTGATCGCGCTGCGCGTGGCGCGGGCGATCATGTCTTCTTCGTCCTGCTTGTTGAAGGTGGCCGGCGCAAACACGTCAGCCGCCAGCAGTGCGGCGGTATCCACATCCGGAATGCGCAGCAGCGCCTCGGCCAGGCGCAGCAGGGCCAGGCCCTCGGCCGTGCTGATGGGGAACTGCGCCAGCAGGCGCTCCACCGCAAAGGGCGGCTGCTCCTTGCGGCGCAGCGCCTCAATCCACACGTTGGCGCGGGTGCGGCTGCCTTCCAGCACCGCCCGCTGCGGCTCCACACGCGCCAGCAGGGCGCGGCAGTGCGCCAGCTCATCGCGGTAGGGCGCGCCGGTGCGCAGGGGCGCGGGGCCGGTGAGGGTGGCGGTCAGGCTGGGCGGCAGGTCAGAAGGCTTCATGGTCAGTCAGCTCACGGCAGGTGCAGGGCGCAGGCCAGAAGCGGCCCGCGCAGAAGGTGCTGCATTGTGAACAGCTTTGCGCGAAATGAGCTTCGTGATTCAGGCGTCCAAGCCGAATAAGATTCGGCCAAACCGCAGAAAACTGAGCAAACCCATGGACATCGACCGCACAGACCGCGCCATTCTTCGCATCCTGCAGGAAGACGGCCGCATTACCAATGCACGGCTCGCCAGCCTGGTGCACCTGAGCCCCGCGGCCTGTCTGGAGCGCGTGAAGCGCCTCACGCGCGAGGGCTACATCCGCGGCTACCGCGCCGAGCTCAACCCAGACAAGCTCGGCGCCGCCATGCTCGCCTTTGTGGAAGTGAAGCTGGACCGCACCACGCCCGACGTGTTCGAACGCTTCAAGCAGGAGGTGCGCGCCCTGCCCGAGGTGCAGGAGTGCCACATGGTGGCCGGCGGCTTTGACTACCTGGTGAAAGTGCGCGTGGCTGACATGGCCGCCTACCGCGCGCTCATGGGCAAGAGCCTATGGAGCTGGCCGGGCATCCGCGAGACCCACACCTACCCCGTGATGGAGGAGGTGAAGGCGACGGGGGCGGTGATGGTGGTGTAGTCGGACCATCGGAGTGTGCGGAGACACTATGCAAACGCCCTGCAAACCAGTCA
>DASSQC010000374.1:0-4801 GCA_035702705.1 Burkholderiaceae bacterium
GCGGGCTACTCGGTGTTCGAGGAGGCCAACCGCTTCGGTGTTCGCGCGGCCCGCTGGGCGCTGGGTGCAGGATAGTGGCGTGGGGTCAGGGCGACTCGCTGCGCCCCTGGAGCGTGCGTGCGATGCGCCAGCCTGCCAGCACCAACCGCTGCTCGCAGAAGCGGCGCATGGCCGGCACATAGCCTTCGGGCAGGGCAGGGGCCGCATCGCCGCGCAGGGGCTGCGGTCCCGGGGGCAGCGGTGTGACGGGCGCAGCCGCGGTGGGCGGCAGGGCAGGCAGCACATCGGCCAGCACGGCGTAGCGCAGCGTGCCCCCGGCATAGCCCAGCTCGAAGGACGCGGCGAAGCTCTCGGCCAGCCAGTCCGCCGAGCTGCCCCAGCGCGTGGGCATGGCATGGCGCTCGGCTGTTGCGCGCGCGAGCGCGGTGACCTGCGCCATGTCGCGTGTGGGCGCGCCGAGCGCGTCGTCCCACAGGGCGTGCAGGCGCAGCGCAAGCTCGGGCCGCTGCGGGTCGCGCACGAACACATCGTTGCCGCCCCGGTCGCCTGCCGGGAAGTCGGCGTTCACCAGGCCGGTGGTGTGCAAGGGCTGGTGCAGATCGCCCACCAGATGCAGCACCCAGGACAGGGCCACCGCCCGTTCCACCGCTGGGCGGCCGCGATCGTGAAGCAGCGCCAGGTTCTCCGCCAGGGCCTCGGGCAGGCGCCCCGTCAGGGCGCGGCTGCTGGCGAGATCGGCCGAGGTCCTGCCGGGCTCGATGGCGTAGTTGATGTAGTGCCAGTCCGGGCGATCAAAGGCCTCGTACTTGCCGCGGCGTGCATCGTCGGGAAAGGTCGATGCCTGCATGAACAGGATCAGGCCGGCGTCCATCTGCGGGAACTCGGCTGTCCAGGCCAGCCAGTCCTCGGCCGCGGGATGCCGGCGCAGCAGGGCGACCGCCTCTTCAAGCGCGGCCGGGTCGTTTTGCCGGAGCGCGTCGTAGGCGCTGACAGCTGTGATCCAATGCCCCGTCCTGTTCCACGCTGCCGCTGGCGTCTGCCAGACCAGCAGCAGCACCAGACCCAGCACGCGTATTGCCCTGCGAAATGAACACGTTCTCATCCCCACACACTATCGAGGGCAGACGACAGCTTCATGTCATGCGTGCGCGATGTTTCCCGGGTGGATCCATCTCGAGGACCTCCGGCGTCATCGGCGGCATGGGGCAGTGCCTGCGGCACTGCCCGTGGGGCGGGGTGTGGAACGGCCCCATGCCGCAGGGTCACTGCATATGAAAACACTTGGCATCATCGGCGGCATGGGGCCGTTGGCCACCCATGACTTCTACCGCAAGCTCATCGAACTCACGCCGGCTACGGAGGACGCGCAGCACATTCCGGTGGTGATGGTGGCCAACACGCTGATCCCGAACCGCATTGCGGCCTGGGAAGGGCGTGGGCCGTCGCCGCTGCCGGCGTTGATCACTGCGGCCCGGCAATGCGTGGAGTCAGGCGCGCGGATTTTGGCCATGCCTTGCAATACGGCGCACTTCTGGTTCGACGAGATGGTGCGCGCCGTGCCGCAAGCCCGTTTTCTGCACATCGCGGACGAAGCCGTGCGCGCGGCCTGCCCGTCGAATGGGCAGGCACCACTCAAGCTCGCACTCACGGGCACGCATGCCACGGTGGCGATGGGGCTGTATCCATCGGCGGCTGCCCGGCTGGGCATGGCGGTGCAATGGGTCGATGTGGCCGCCGTGCAGCCCGGTGTGACCGCAGCAATTGCCGCAGTGAAGGCCGGCCGCATCGAGCAGGCCGCCGCCGACTATCAGCGCGTGCTGACCCTGCTGGAGAATGCGGGCGCACATGCGGTCGTGATGGGTTGCACCGAGTTGCCCGTCATCGCCCGCGCCGTGCGCAGCGAGATTCCCCTGATCGATGCGACCGACACGCTTGTACGCGCCTGCATTGCCGCCTGCCTTGACGACGAAACGCCATGAAAGCCATCTACAACCACCACCACAGCCTGCACCAGGGCAAGAGCGAGTTCTTCCGCGGCACCCAGGTGCCGGCCTTCGAACGTGCCGATCGCGCAGACCATGTGCTGGCCGAATGGCAACGCCGCCAGCTGGGTGAGGTGATAGCGCCCCGGGATTTCGGTCTGGCGCCGATTCTTGCCGTGCACAGCGCGCGCTACATCGATTTCCTGCAGAACGCCTGGGCGCGCTGGACGGCGCTGGACCCGGCCAATGCACAGCGCGACGCCTTTCCTTCGGTCTGGGCCATCCGGACCCTGCGGGATGATGTGCTGCCCACCAGCTTTGCGGCGCAGCTGGGCCTGTTCTCCATGGACAGCGGCACGCCGCTCACGGCGGGCAGCTGGCAGGCCGCCAAGACCGGCGCGGACTGCGCTCTCACTGCGGCCGATCTGGTGCTGTCGGGCGAGCCCAGTGCATTTGCACTCACGCGCCCGCCTGGCCACCATGCCGGTGCAGACTTTCTGGGCGGGTACTGCTTCGTCAACCACGCGGCCGTGGCGGCGCAGCATCTGCGGCAGAAGGGTGCCTCACGCGTGGCGGTGCTGGATGTCGACTATCACCATGGCAATGGCACGCAGAGCATCTTCTACGACCGGGCTGACGTGCTGTATGTGAGCATCCACGGTGATCCGAAGACCGAGTTCCCCTTCTACCTCGGGCATGCCGACGAGACCGGGGTGGGCGCAGGGGCGGGCTTCAACCTGAACCTGCCTCTGCCCGCAGGCACGCCGGCGCCGCGCTGGTTCGAAGCGCTGGATGTCGCACTGGCCAAGGTGCGTCGTTTCGCGCCTGATGTTCTGGTGCTGAGTCTGGGCGTGGATACCTTCGAGGGCGATCCGATCTCGCACTTCAAGCTTTCCAGCGAGGACTACCTGCGCATGAGCGAGCAGCTCGCAGCGCTCGCCCTGCCGACCGTGATCGTGTTCGAAGGGGGCTACGCCATCGAGGAGATCGGCGTGAACACCGCAAACGCGCTCGCGGCGTTTGCTTGAGAGCGTGCCGGGATCAGCGCGGTCCGCCTGGCGCACCCACGGGCGCAGGCAGCGGCTTCATGCGGTCCACGGCCTCCTGATTGACGGTCTGCACATTGTTCGTGCCGGGTGTGCGCCCGCAGCGGGGTACGTTGCTGCCCGTCTTTTCGACGCAGTCGCGTTGGCCGATGCTGAGCGGTTCGTCGGGCTTCGCTGCCTGCTGGGCAGGCTGGCTGGCGCATGCGCTCAGAACGGTGGCCAGGGTGATGGTGGCGGCGGGCAGGGCGAGTCGGGGCATTCGGCGGATCCTTTGTGCAAGGCCGAGGTTTTAGCCGTGGCTGTGCGGACCGACCGTGGCCCGTTTTGGGTACCCATACAATTTCCGCATGGAATCCAAGTGGCTCGAAGACTTCGTCACCCTGGCTGAGACCCGCTCCTTTTCCCGGGCTGCGGAGCTTCGCAACGTCACCCAGCCGGCCTTCAGCCGGCGCATCCAGGCGCTGGAGGCCTGGGCGGGTGCCGATCTGATCGACCGGACCAGCTATCCGACGCGGCTGACACCGGCCGGCCAGGTGTTCTACGAGCAGGCACTCGAAATGCTCAGCTCGATCAACACGACACGTGCCCTGCTCCGCGGCAAGAGCGCAGGCAGCCCGGACACCATTGCCTTTGCCGTGCCGCACACGCTGGCCATGACCTTCTTCCCGCAATGGCTGACCGAGGTGGAGCAGGGATTCGGCCCGCTGTCCACGCGGCTGTCGGCCTTCAATGTGCACGACGCGGTGATGCAGATGGTCAACGGCGGCTGCGATCTGGTGATGGTCTACCACCATCCACGCCAGCCCATGCACCTCGATCCGCAGCGTTATGACACGCTGACGCTCGGCACCGAGACCATGCGCGCCTACACGCGCTGCGACGCTGCAGGCCAGCCCGAGATCCGCCTGCCCGGCACGCGCACCAAGCCTGTTCCCCTGCTGTCCTACACGGCAGGAGCCTACCTGGCACGCATGGTCGACGTCATGGCCACCGAGAGTGCCCGCCCCCTGCACATGCACAAGGTCTTCGAGACCGACATGGCGGAGGTCCTGAAGATGATGGCCCTTGCAGGACACGGCATTGCCTTTCTCCCGGAGAGCGCAGTGCGGCGCGAGATCAAGAGCCGCACCCTGGCGCTCGCCGGCGACAACGCGCTCGAGATGGAGATTCGCCTGATCCGCGAGCGGCCGCATTCGAGCACCGACAAGTCACGCGGTTCGCGCACCAATCTGGCCAGCCTCTGGGACTACCTCACGCACCAGTTCGGCACACGCTAGTCACTGCGAGGGTTGTGACTCATGCATCATGCACGCACCGCATGATGTGCCGTGGCGTCTTGTGAAGATCCGCACCCAGACTGGGTTTCCGAGAACTATGCGCGCTCTGCATATGCGAATGCGCACATGGCATTGGAGAATGCAAGCAGCAGCGCACCACAATGCGCCACCTCGTTTTTCACCTCTCCCAATCCATGTCTGCACCACAAGTTCAGGTCAAGCGCCGCGACGATGCCCCCTCCTATCTGCAGGGCGGCGATCTCGGGCCCTGGGGGATCTACCTCGAGCAGGTCGATCGCGTCATTCCCTATCTTGGTTCTCTGTCCCGCTGGGCCGAGACGCTCAAGCGCCCGAAGCGTGCGCTGATCGTTGATGTGCCCATCCAATTGGACGACGGCAGCGTGGCCCACTTCGAGGGCTATCGCGTGCACCACAACCTGTCGCGTGGCCCGGGCAAGGGTGGCGTGCGATTCCACCAGGACGTGACCCTGTCCGA
>DASSQC010000375.1:0-6615 GCA_035702705.1 Burkholderiaceae bacterium
GTGTTTCATGTGGGCCTCCGTGGCAGGTGGAGATCGAGTGTATGCAGCGCCCTGCGCTGACGCGGCTCGCGCAAACGCGGGACGCTTCGGGTCGGCTGCTGCTCCAGGGGGAGGCGATCGAGGGCACCGAGACCCGGCTGGATTCACCAGCCTCATCGAGGACGCCCGCTGAGGCGCGACACGCGCGTGGACTGCTGCACCCGCACTGCTCAGTGGCTACGCAATCGCCCTGACCGGTCAGCGGCTACACCGGACAATGTAGTTTTAGTTCTAGGTTTCGAGATCGATCACGCCCCTGAAACCCGCGTTTTTCCGTTGACCATGTAGTTTTACTTCACTAGTATCCGCCGCAATGTCGCGAGGTCCACAGCCCGCGACGCACACAAGAAAGTCGCACCCGGCGGGCTGCAGCGCCCGAACCCGCGGTGACGGAGGAGACAGCATGGACAGGCTCGTGGGTGGGCCGGCCGCTACTGCAGCGCCGGCACCGGAGGGAATGCGTTCGTCCTGGCATCGGGCCGGCAGTGCCGCACGTGCTGCGGTGGTGGCCAGTCTGCTGGTGGTGGGCCTGGCTGGGCTGACCGCCTGTGGCGGCGGCGGTGGTAGTGGGCCATCCGCGCCGGCGCCCACCCCCTCGCCACCCCCACCGCCTCCTCCTCCGCCGCCCCCGCCGCCGGCCAACATCGGGCCGAACCTGATGCGCGTGCACTACCAGCGCACCGACAACACCTACACCGGCTGGGGCGTGTATGCCTGGAACGGCCCGACGACGCCCTCGGCCGGCTGGCCGGGCAGCCCGCGCTGGGCGTTCGACCAGACGGACAGCTACGGCAGGTACGTGGACATCACCGTCGACCCCACCAAGGGCAAGATGGATTTCGTCATCAACAAGCCCACCGGCGCGACCACCGCAGACAAGGATCCGGACTGCGACCGCGTCATCACCTTCAGCGCCAGCATCGCCACGCTCGGCCAGGAGATCTGGCTCAAGCAGGGCGACTGTCGCGTGTTCACCAGCCTGGACGCCACCACCTCGCTGGCCATGGCCCACGCGCGCGCCGTGTGGCTGGCGGCGGGCACGATGGTGTGGCCCAACCAGACGGCCAGCGGCAACAGCTACAAGCTCTACTACGCAGCCAACGGCGGCATCGAGGTCCGGGCCAGCGGCGTTGTGGGCGCGGATCTCGCCTTCGATCTCACGCCCGGCACCCTGCCGGCCGATCTGCAGACGAAGTTCCGCGCCAAGGCGCTCGGCCTGCCGCTGAACGTGCCGCAGGCTGCGCGTGACCAGATCAAGACGCTCATGAAAGGCCAGCTGGTGGCGGTGCGCTTTGCCGGCACGACACCTGCCGAGGCCACGCACCTGCAGATCCAGGGGGTGCTCGACGAAGCCTATGCCGCGGCGGCCAACCAGACACTCGGCGTGAGCTTTGCCGGCGACGGCACGCCCACCTTCCGCCTCTGGGCGCCCACGGCGCAGGCCGTCGAGCTGAAGATCGCCGGCGGCGCCACCACGCCAATGACCCTGGATGCAGCCACCGGTGTATGGAGCCTCACCGGCGACAAGGCCCTGACCAACAGCGCCTACTACACCTACAGCGTGCGCGCCTGGGACTGGCGCAGCAAGGCGGTGGTCACCAGCGAGGTGGTGGACCCCTATGCACTCACGCTCAATGCCAATTCGCGCGCGGCGATGGTGGCAGACATTTCCGCTGCAACCTTCAAGCCGACGGGCTGGGACGCCCATGCGATCCCGCCGCTGGCAAGCAACGCCGATGTCGTGCTCTATGAACTGCACGCGCGCGACTTCTCTGCCAATGACAGCACCGTGAGTGCAGCCAACCGCGGCAAGTACCTCGCGTTCACCGAAAGCGGCAGCAACGGCATGCAGCATCTGCGCCGGCTGGCGCAGGCGGGGCTGTCCCATGTGCATCTGCTGCCGCTCAATGACATCGCCAGCGTCAATGAGAGCGGCTGCACGACGCCCACCATTCCTGCAGCCACTTCCGCCACCGACACCGGCCCGCAAGCCGCCGTGGCCGCTGCCAAGGATGCCGACTGCTTCAACTGGGGCTATGACCCGCGCAGCTATGCCGCGCCCGAGGGCAGCTACGCGAGCGACGCCGCCGACGGGGCCGTGCGCGTGCGCGAATTCCGCGCCATGGTGCAGGGCCTGCACGCCGCCGGCCTGCGCGTGGTGATAGACGTGGTCTACAACCACACGGCCGGCAGCTTCCTCGACCGCATCGTGCCCGGCTACTACTACCGCCTCAATGGCGACGGCTACATCGAGAACTCCACCTGCTGCGAGAACACCGCGCCCGAGTTCATGATGATGGAAAAGCTGATGATCGACACCGCAGTCATCTGGGCGCGTGACTACAAGATCGACGGCTTGCGCTTCGACATCATGGGTCACATTCCCAAGAGCGGCATCGTCAGGCTGCAGACCGCGGTGAACGCCGCCGCCGGCCGCCCGCTCTACTACTACGGCGAGGCCTGGAACTTCGGTGAGGTCGCCAACGACCGTCTGTTCGATCAGGCGCGCCAGGCCAATCTGGCCGGCACGGGTGTGGGCAGCTTCAGCGACCGCATCCGCGACGCCATTCGCGGCGGTGGACCCTTCGACACCGGCACGGCCATGGTGCGCAACCAGGGTTTTGCCAGCGGCCAGTGCTACGACGTGAATGCCAGCGCCACCTGTGATGCAGCGAACGCAGCCTACTGGCAGGACATCATCCGCCTCGGTCTGGCCGGCAGCGTGCGTGACTTCACGCTCAACGGCAAGCTGGCGCGGGACTACGACTACGGCGGCCAGCAGGCCGGCTTCACGCAGGACCCCATCGAGGTCATCAACTACGCCGGCGTGCACGATGGCGAGACGCTCTGGGACATGTCCCAGTTCAAGCACCCCACGGCCACCACCTCGGCAGAGCGGGCACGCGCGCAGGTCGTAGCCCTGGGCACCGTACTCATGGGCCAGGGCATCCCGTTCATCCATGCCGGTGACGAGCTGCTGCGTAGCAAGAGCATGGACCGCGACAGCTACAACGCTGGCGACTGGTTCAACCGAATCGACTGGACGGCCGGCACCAACTACTGGGGCGAGATGGGTCTGCCCAGCGCCGAGAAGAACCAGGACAACTGGACCCTGATCGGCACCTATCTGGCCAACACCGCCATCAAGCCCAGCGGCGCAGAGATCGCCGCCGCGCGCGATGCCTTCATCGATCTGCTCAAGGTCCGCAAGGACACCAGCATGTTCCGCCTGGGTACCGGTGCGGACGTCAAGGCCTGCGTCAGCTTCCCCGACCAGGGCAGCGCCTCGCAGACGGGCCTGGTGGTCATGCGGATTGCCGGCACCAAGGCAGGCGGCGGCAACTGTGGCGATGGCAAGTACCAGGCCATCTACGTGCTCATCAACGCCCACAAGAACGCCAGCAGCTTCAGCCATGCAGCCGCGGTGGGCCGCACGCTTGCCCTGCATCCGGTGCAGGCTGCGGGTGCGGACGCGAGGGTGAAGACGGCCACCTTCAGTGCCGGCACCGGCACCTTCACCGTGCCCGGTCGCACGGTGGCGGTGTTCGTGCAGTAAGCCGGCAGACCCAGCAGACGGATCAGACAGGACAACGAGGGAGGAAGAGAGCCGGGCCGGCAGGCTGCGCAGGCGAGGCGCTGAACACAGGCGCCCGAGCGCAGCCGGCCCCAGCGGCCGCACAGATCAACGGGGAAACGAGGGTCTTTCCAGGTTCGGCGTCACCAACGATCCCCTTGGGGGTGACATGGGGCTACCCGCCCGCACAACCGGTCCTGGCTTCACGCCACCGCGCACGCGCGGTGGCGTTTTCTTTTGCGCCACCGTGCCTTCGATCTGCAGCAGTGGCGTTAGCGCCGTCGCGCTTTGGGTCAGGAGCAGTGTGCTCTCCTCTGCGGCATGGTGCCCATCGCCCCGTCTCTGCGGGAAACCGATAGCGCGGGCGTCATCGGCGCGTGGTCAGCGCGTCATGGGTCCGTCATGCGCCAGCCAAAGACTGGCGAGCTTGCCGCGAATGTCCTGACCGTCCGGTCGGCGCGGCCCTTGCCTGAAAGGACTTCCCATGAATCGCCATGCCCTGCGCAGCCTGCTTGTTGCCGGCCTTGTTGCCTTCTCTGCCCTCTGGTCCGCTGCCGCGCATGCGCAGCTCACCGTGTACGTGGTGCGTCATGGCCAGACCGACTGGAACCGCGAGGGCCGCATCCAGGGCGGCACCGACAACCCGCTGAATGCCACCGGGCGCGAGCAGGCCGCCAACCTCGGCCGCCTGCTGGCCGATGTGAAGATCGACACGGTCTACACCAGCTCGCATCAGCGCGCCGCCCAGACCGCCGCCGTGTTCGAGGGCAAGACCCGCATCGTGGCCATGGACGAGCTGCGCGAGCGCTTCTTCGGCAAGTTCGAAGGCGCCAACGACAAGGATCCGGCGATCGTGGCCGACTGGAACAAGCGCCGCTTCAGCTGGACCGACGACATGGAGGGCGGCGAGACCCTGGAGAGCCAGTCGCGCCGTGCCGAGGCCGCCCTCAAGACCATCCGCGAGCGCACGCCGCGCGGCACGGTGGTCATCGTCGGCCATGGCGGCATCAACCCGCTGATCGTCTCGCACCTGATCGGCGTGCCGCCGCAGACCGGCGCGTCGGCCATCAACCAGGGCAATGACGAGATCTACCGGATCGACATCAGCGCGTCGGGCAACGCCGTCATCTGGAAGATGATCCCCACCACCAAGCTCAACGAGCTGTAAGCCGCCCCCGTACTCAAGGTCTCACAGCAAGGAGCTTGCGATGACGCATCTGTCCCTCACGCGCGCGGCCTCGGCCTGCGCCGGTCTGCTGCTGGCCGGCCTGGCCACCGCACAGACGCCCGCCCCGGCGGTGTTCCCCGCCGTGCTCGAAGGCCATGCCGTCCTGCCGGCGGCCACCTTCATTGCGCCGCCCAAGGACGCCCCGGCCAACCTGAGCCTGTCCGGCCGCTTCATGCACAGCGACATGCGCCGGCGCGACGAGCCGGGCAGCATCCGCGGCGTGGCCTTCCTGTCCGACCCCAAGGCGCCCCGCCCCACCGGGATGGACGCGCCCTTCAAGGGCCAGCCGGTGCAGGGCTTCTCGGGCATCAAGGCGGCCAAGGATGGCACGCTGTGGGTGCCTTCGGACAACGGCTTCGGCAGCCGCGCCAATTCACCGGACGCCATGCTGATGTTTCACCAGATGCGCCCGGACTGGAAAACCGGCGAATTCAAGCGCCTGCGCACGATCTTCCTGCACGACCCCGACGGCCGCGTGCCCTTCAACATCGTCAATTCCGCCACCGCCAAGCGCTATCTGACGGGTGCGGATTTCGACATCGAGTCGATCCAGGTCATCGGGGACACCATCTGGCTGGGCGACGAATTCGGCCCCTACCTGATCCGCGCCGACCGCAACGGCAAGGTCACCGGCGTGTTCGAGACCCGGGTGGACGGGGTGCTGCTGCGCTCGCCCGATCACTTCAGCGTGGTGGCGCCGGCCACGCCCGGCAACTTCGTGACGCCTGTGCGCCGTTCGCGCGGCTTCGAAGGCATGGCCGCCAGCCCGGACGGCCGCTTCCTGTACCCCATGCTCGAAGGCCCGCTGTGGAATGCCGAGGCCCGCGCCTGGGAGACGCATGAGGGCAAGGAAGCCGTGCGCATCCTGGAGTTCGATACCGAGAAGGGGGTCTACACCGGCCGCGTCATGCGCTATGCGCTGGAGCAGGCGGGCAACAACATCGGTGACTTCAACTTCATCGACGCGACCACGGCGCTGGTGATCGAGCGCGACAACGGTGAGGGTGATCCGGCCCTGGCCTGCAACGGCCCGGCCCGAGAGGACTGCTTCAACGTGCCGGCACGCTTCAAGCGCATCTACAAGATCGACACGGCCAATCTGGACGCGGGCGGCTTCGTGCGCAAGATCGGCTACATCGATCTGCTCGACATCCAGGACCCCCGGGGCGTGGCCCGTATAGGTGGCACGAAGACGGCCGCCGGTGGCAGGTTCACCTTCCCGCACTGGTGCATTGAAGGCCTGGACATCATCGATGCCGAGCACATCGCCGTGCTCAACGACAACAACCTGGGCGTGGCGCAGGCGCGCGAGTTCGGCAGGAACGAAGCCAACGAGGTGATCCTGCTGCGCGTGCCGGAGCTGCTGCGCGCGCGCTGAGTCAGCAGCGCCGGCGGCGGCAGGATCGGCCATCAAGATGCGTTGAAAAAAGACGCCGATCGCGCCGCCCCCGGAAGGCCCGTTTGCCGCTTGTCTGGCGCGGGTCTCCAGGTGGAACACCCGAGAAAATCCAGGAAAAAAGGCAAAAACGGCCAAAAGACTCGCTGTCTTTCGGCCGTTTTGCCTTGGGCGGCCAGCAACAGGCCGTTCGGCACGCGATCAGATCGCCTTCATGAATCCCAGGTCCGGCGTGGCAAAGCGGCCGAGGTTGGGGAAGATCGTGCCCATGTTGCCTGAGGACACCCCGAACCACTTGGCAATCGTCGCGCTCATCTGGTCCACGCTGGTGGTCGGGATCCAGCGGCCGGTGTCGGTGTCGTCCGGGCCGTTGATGGT
>DASSQC010000376.1:0-10202 GCA_035702705.1 Burkholderiaceae bacterium
TCGTCCGGTCGATCAAGGTCGTGCCGCAGCAGAACGCCTGGGTGGTGGAGCGGCTGGGCAAGTACCACGCCACGCTGACGCCCGGGCTCAACTTCCTGATCCCGTTCGTCGACCGCGTCGCCTACAAGCACAGCCTGAAGGAAATCCCGCTCGATGTGCCCAGCCAGGTGTGCATCACGCGTGACAACACGCAGCTGCAGGTAGACGGCATCCTGTACTTTCAGGTCACCGACCCGATGCGCGCCAGCTACGGCTCGTCGAACTACATCGTTGCCATCACCCAGCTGGCCCAGACCACGCTGCGCAGCGTGATCGGCAAGCTGGAGCTGGACAAGACCTTCGAGGAGCGCGACTTCATCAACCACAGCGTGGTGGGCGCCATCGATGAATCGGCCGCCAACTGGGGCGTGAAGGTGCTGCGCTACGAGATCAAGGACCTCACCCCGCCCAAGGAGATCCTGCACGCCATGCAGGCACAGATCACCGCCGAACGTGAAAAGCGCGCCCTGATCGCCGCCTCCGAGGGCCGCAAGATGGAGCAGATCAACATCGCCACCGGCGAGCGCGAAGCTGCGATCGCCCGCTCCGAAGGTGACAAGCAGGCCGCCATCAACAACGCACAGGGTCAGGCCGCGTCCATCCAGGCGATCGCCACGGCGAATGCCGACGCGATCCAGCGCGTGGCGGCCGCCATCCAGTCGGCCGGCGGCATGGATGCGGTGCAGCTCAAGGTGGCCGAGCAGTACATCAACGCCTTCGCCAACCTGGCCAAGACCAACAACACCCTGATCGTCCCGGCCAACCTGGGCGACGTGAGCGGGCTGATCGCCACCGCCATGCAGGTGGTCAAGAGCCAGAACACCAAGAGCTGAGGGTTCGGGCATGGGCAAAGGACGCCGGGCTTGCCTCGGCGTTTTTCTTTTTCTGCTCTCGGTGGCGTGCTGGGTGGCATGTTTCGAGCTGGGCCAGCTGTGGCTTGCCGGTGTCGCTTTGGCGCTGGAACTGGTGTCCTACACGGTGTTCACCCGACAATGAGCCCATGCCCGAGACCGCCCACCAACCCGCACCCAGCCTGACCGGCCAGCAAGGCGCGATCCGCAGCTTTCTGGCCGAGCACGCGCCGTTCTCCCAGATGACTGCGCCGGCCATGAACACCCTGCTGGCGGGTCTGGAACTCTGCTACTACGCCGATGGGGAGCAGCTGCTCGCCCCCGATGAGCGCCCGCCTGCGCACTGGTTCATTGTCAAGCAGGGTAGTGTGAAAGGTGTGCGGGCTGGCGTGAATGCGGGCAGCCTCGAGCCCCTGTTCATGGCTGCCGCCGGCGAGTGCTTTCCCGTCGGGGCTCTGCTTGCCCAGCGGCCGGTCACCCTGAGCTATCACGCGGTGGGCGACACCTTCGTGTTCCGTGCGCCGCGCGAGCTGTTCGACACGCTCACGCGCCAGAGCCCGGCCTTCATGGACTTCTGCACCCGCCGGCTGGCGGCATTGCTGGATCAATCGCGCCGCGAGCTGCAGGCCAGCGTTTCGGCCAGCACGCATCTTGAGCAGAACCTGCTCACACCGCTGGCGGCCATGGTGCGGCGCTCACCGGTGACCTGCGCCCCGAGCACGCCGCTGGGTGAAGCCCTGGCCACCATGCAGCGTGAAAAGCTCGGCTCCATCCTCGTGACCGAGCCTGATGGCACCCCAGCCGGCATCCTGACCCGCGCCGATCTCATCGAGCGGGTGCTGCTGCCGCAGCGGCCGCTCAGCACCCCCATCGATCAGGTCATGAGCAGCCCTGTGCATGCGCTGGATGCGCAGGCCAGCGCTGCCGATGCGGTGTATCTGATGGCCAGCAAAGGTATTCGCCATGTGGCGGTGCTGCAGTCTGCAGATGCCGCAGGCGCTGCCCCCGGGCTGCTGGGTGTGGTGTCCGAGCGCGACCTGTTTGCACTGCAGCGCCTGTCCCTGCGCAGCGCAGGCAGCGCCATCCGGCGCGCGCAGAGCATCGATTCGCTGGCCGCCGCCGCGCGCGACATCCGCGTGCTGGCGCGCAATCTGGTGGCCCAGGGCGTGGGCAGTGCCCAGATCACGCGCTTCGTGAGCATGCTCAACGACCAGCTCACGCAGCGCATCATCGAGCTGTCCCTGGAGCGCTACCGCCTCGTGGGCGGGCGCTTCTGCTGGCTGGCGCTGGGCAGCGAGGGGCGTGAGGAACAGACCATCGCCACCGATCAGGACAACGCACTGCTCCTGGCGCCCGAGGAGGCTGCACGCCGCGACGCCTGGCTGGTGTTTGCCGCCAGCGTGAACAACGCCCTGGCCGACTGCGGCTTTCCGCTGTGCAAGGGCGGCATCATGGCGCGCAATCCGGCCCTGTGCCTCACGCAGGACGAATGGCAGGCGCGCTTTGCCGGCTGGCTGGATGCCGGCGACCCGCAGGCCCTGCTCAATGCCTCGATCTACTTCGACTTCCGTGGGCTGGCGGGCGATCTGACGCTGGCCCATGAGTTGCGTCGCTGGGTCGGCACACAGGTCAAGGCCAACGGCCGGTTCCTCAAGCAGCTCACCGACAACGCCCTCACCAATCACCCGCCGATTGCCTGGACTGGCGGCATGATCGACCAGCTGCTCGGCCCCGGGCAGGACAAGCCGGTCGACCTCAAGCTCAACGGCACCATGCCCCTGGTGGATGGCGCACGCATCCTGAGCCTGGCGCATGGCGTGGCCGCCACCAACACCGTGCAGCGCCTGCACGCCCTGGTGGAACTTGGTGCGGCCGACGCGGCTGACGTGGCGGGCTGGGTGGACGCCTTCCACTTCCTGCAGATGCTGCGCCTGCGCGTGCAGATTGAAGGGCAGGGCAGTGGCGCGGCCGGGCAGGCACCGGAACACCCCAACCGCGTCGACCCGGGCCAGTTGTCGGCGCTGGATCGGCGCATCCTCAAGGAGGCGTTCCGGCAGGTGAAGAAGCTGCAGCAGCGCCTGGCGCTGGACTATGTTTGACTGGCTGCGCAGGCCGGCCGGCCGTGGCGAGCACGCCGAGGGCAGCCGCTGGGTCGTGCTGGACGTCGAGACCACCGGCCTGGACAGTGGCCGCGACAGCCTGCTGTCCATCGGCGCCGTGGCGCTGATCGATGGCCGGATTGCCCTGGCCGACAGCTTCGAGATCCACGTGCGCCCACCTGAGGTCTCCAGCCGCGACAACGTGCTCGTGCACGGCATCGGCCACGGCACCCAGCAGGCCGCCGCCGACCCGCGCGAGGCCCTGCCGCGCTTTCTGGACTACGTGGGCACGGCGCCGCTGGTGGCCTTTCACGCGGCCTTTGACCAGGCGTTTCTGGCGCGTGCCATCAAGGTGCAGGTTGGCCTGCCGTTCAGCAACCCCTGGCTCGATCTGGCCGAACTCGCTCCCGCCGCGCTGCCGCGCGTGGCGGCCGCCCTGGGGGGCAAGTCACTGGATCATTGGCTCACGCACTTCAGCATCCCCGTGGCGGGCCGCCACACGGCCGCCGGCGATGCCCTGGCCACCGCCATGCTGCTGCAGCGCGTGCTGCACGAGGTGCCCGCGAATCAGCGCAGCAATCTTCGCCGCCTGCAGGCCCTTGCCGGGGCCGGGAAGTGGTTGGGGGCGGGGTAGGGGCCCAGGCTCGAACGGGTTGGCGTGCCGGGTGAGTACAAGGACCGGGATGCCCGGGGCGGATGGGCCACCGTACCTGTCGCAGCGCGGCTGCCGGGTGGGTGTGGGTGCGACGGCACCAGAACGAAAAACGGGGCGCCTGGGCGCCCCGTCTGCATGCTGGATGACTGCTGGGCAGCGCTCAGCCCCGCTTGGCTGCCGCCTTGGCCGCGCGCGGCAGGCTGTCTTCCATGCCCTTCCAGGCGCGGCGCATCTGCTGGGCGCTGCCAAAGCCGGCCTGTCTGGCCGCCTCTTCCACGCTGGCGCCCGCGGCCAGGGCCTGCTTGGCCAGACCCACACGCACGCTGTGCACATAGGCCAGGGGGTTGAGGCCGGCGTTTTCCTGGAACAGGCGGCGCAGGTGGCGGCTGCTGACCTGGGCGGCAGCGGCCATGCTTTCCACGCTCCAGTCGGCCGTCGGGTCAGCCAGGATGGCGTCCTGGGCACGATGCACGGCCGGGTGCAGGTGGTTGCGATGGTCGAGCAGGGGGGAGAGCTGCGGGTCGCCACCGGCGCGGCGCCAGAACACCACCATGTCGCGCGCCACCTGGCTGGCCACGGCCTGCCCGCAGCGCTCGCCAATGGCGGCCAGTGCCAGGTCCACGCCGGAGGTGATGCCGGCGCTGGTGGCCACCGGGCCGTCCATCACGAAGATGCGGTTGTCCTGCACCTCGGCGGCCGGGTGGTTCTTCTTGAGCTGCTCGATCAGTTCGTGGTGCGTGGTGCACTGGCGGCCGTTGAGCAGGCCGGCGCGCGCAGCGAGCAGGGCGCCGGAACACACGGTCCAGAGCCGCGCGGTGCGGGCAGCCAGGGCCGGGCCGACCACGGTCTTGAGCCAGTCGACCGTCGCGGCTTCAGCAGCGTTGCGTTGGCTGGCCGGGACATCCGATTGCGCGGTCGCGCCATTCAGCACGACCCAAGCCGGGTTGTCCCGGCTGCCACCCAACTGCGCCGGCAGCGCGGACAGCCCGGCCAGCTGCACCGGCAGGCTGCTCTGTACCGCGGCGGCCGGACCGGCAATCTGCAGGTCGAAGGCCTTGCCGCCGGAAAACCGGTTGGCCAGCCGCAGGGGCTCGGCCATGCCGGCCAGATCAAGCAGCAGAACACCGGGTGTGGCAACGAGCCAGACGGGCGTGGCGGGGGCGGCAGCGGGCATGGGTTCTCCAGGTCGGTTCGACAACGGACATCAATTTAGCGCAGTTTCGGTCGGATGGGTTGCGAGCCGGTGATTGGCCAAGATCCGCATGCAGCAAGCGGCTTTCGGGGTGATATGCAGCGCCGGAAAGCGTCAGAAGTCTGGATTTCGGACAGTTCAAGCAATGCAAATCGGACGCCGATCCGGTACAGAACTGCCGCATGACTGAAGGCCGCGCGAAAAATTTCTTGCCGTGTTGTCGATCAGGCGCTGCGTCGCGCATCACCCTTTCAGGAGCGCGCAAGGTGCGCGAGCCGCGCAAGGAGAATCCCATGCAATTCATGCTCATGTTCAAGGAGACGGCGGCCGAGTACGGCCGCCATGACGACCCGGCCGCCCGGCCGGCCTACTTCGGCGCCTGGGGCGCCTACGTCGGAGCCATCCAGCAGTCCGGCATTGTGGTCAGCGGCAACGGCCTGCTGCCCCCGCGGACGGCCACCCATGTACGCACGGTGGGCGGCAAGCGCCACGTACAGGAGGCCGCCTTCGCTCACGCCGACGAGCAACTCGGCGGATACTTCATCGTCGAGACGGCGAGTCTGGATGAGGCGCTGGAATGGGCCGCCAAGGCGCCCTGCGCATCGGCCGGCAGCGTCGAGGTGCGGCCGGTGCTGCCGCCGCCGACGAACGCCCCGGCGTGAACGCGCGCACTGAGCGCGCCGCACTGAACGCAAAAGCAAGCCAAAAGGCGCGGCGGTGACCGGGCGCGCAGCGAGGCAGGCGCAAAATCCCCCTGCTTCTCTGTCGATCGGGCGCCGCGCCGCGCATCACTCAATCAGGAACGCGCACGGTGCGCGGGCCACCTCAGGAGTACCTCATGCAATTCATGCTCGCATTCAAAGAGACCACCGCCGAAGTCGCGCGTCGCGACGATCCCGCCGCCGCCCCTGTGTATTGGGGCGCATGGGAAGCCTACGTCGGTGCCTTGCATGGCAGTGGCATCGTCGTCAGCGGCAACGGGCTGCAGGCGCCACGCACCGCCACCCACGTGCGCATGGAAGGCGGCAAGCGCCAGGTGCAGGATGGCCCCTTCGCAGACACCCACGAGCATCTGGGTGGCTATTTCATCATCGAAACTGCCAGCCTGGATGAAGCGCTCGAATGGGCGGCGCGGGCGCCCTGCGCATCGGCCGGCAGCGTCGAGGTGCGGCCGGTGCTGCCGCCGCCCGCAAACGTGCCGGCATGAGCGAGGGCGCAGGGGCAGCAGCTGAGCGCGTTGCGCGCGAGAGCTACGGCCGGCTCGTGGCGCGTCTGGCCTGGCAGTGGCGCGACCTCGCAGCAGCCGAGGACGCGCTGGCCGACGCCTTTGCCGCTGCGCTGCGCCACTGGCCGGAGCAGGGCGTGCCCGACGCGCCAGAGGCCTGGCTGGCTGCAGCCGCTCAGCGCCGCCTGCTGCATCACGCCCGCCACCTTCGGCTGACGCAGGATCCGCGCGTCACTGCCGTGTTCGACGAGGCCGAGCCCGAGGCGCCGGATCAGCAGGCCGTGCCGGATGCACGGCTGCAGCTGATGTTTGTCTGCGCCCACCCGGCCATCGCAGCCAACGTGCACGCGCCGCTGATGCTCCAGGCCGTGCTGGGCCTGGATGCCAAGGTGATTGCGAGCGCCTTTCTCGTCTCGCCCACGGCCATGGCGCAGCGCCTGGTGCGTGCCAAGGCAAGGATCCGCGATGCCGGGCTGCGCTTCGAAACGCCCGAGGCGCGCGAGCTGCCGGCGCGTCTGGCCGCCGTGCTGGAGGCCATCTACGCCGCGTACACCCTAGGCCGGCACGCACTGGACACACCGGCCGACGACTTGCGCGAGGAGGCGCTGTTCCTCGCTGGCCTTGCTGCGCAGCTCATGCCGGAGCAGGCTGAGGCCTGGGGGCTGCTGGCGCTTCTGCTTCATGTGGAGGCACGGCGCGCTGCGCAGTTCGATGCCGAGGGCCGCTTTGTGCCGCTGACCGCCCAAGACCCGGCCGACTGGCGGGAGGACCTCATCCGCCAGGCCGAGCAGGCGCTGTGGACGGCCGCTCAGCTGCGCCAGCCCGGCCCATTCCAGCTCGAGGCCGCCATCCAGTCGGCCCATGCGCAGCGCCGCGCCACGGGGCAGCCCCCCTGGCGCGCGATTGCGCAGCTGTATGAAGTGCTCGTGAAGCACCATGCCAACCTGGGCGCGCGCGTCGGGCAGGCGGTGGCGGTGGCAGAGGCCGGCGATCCGGCGGCGGCTGTGGCTCTGCTGGACGCGCTGCCCGAAGACGCTGCGGGCTATGCGCCGTACTGGGTGGCACGCGCCCATGTGCTGGGCCTGGCCGGCGTGCCGGGGCGGCAGGCTGCGCTGCAGCGTGCCATCGGCCTGACTGACGATCCCCGTCTGCGCGCATTCTTGCTGGCGCAGCTGCGCTGAGCACCCGTGGATACTGCGGACGGGGGCATGAAGCAGGGCGCTGTGCGGCGTCACCAATGTCCGTGACGATCTTGCGGGAAGGGTACGCGAGCCTCACGGGAAGGATGTCCGGCTCGCAGTGGGCATCAAGGGCGGCGATGGAGACCCCGGAGCGCTGAGATCGAGTTCGAGTGACTCGTCTTTGAGTTTACATAACACAAATATGCGTTATTAAAGTGGACGAACCCGGCCAGACCGGCGCGGCGCCAGCGCACCGATCCGGAACCGGCACAGCCCAACGGCGATGCTCGAGCCGACCGTCGCGCCGCAACCCTATGGCCGTGGACCACCAGCACCGGGATGCCGCGCGACGGCCGGGCTCAACTTCAGCCCGCCACCACCCAACGGCCTTCGCCGTTCCTGCAGGCGACAAACGGCGTATCCGTACCTTTGCGCTTCTTGCTGAAGGACACCGAACTCACGCGCTTGCAGCGCTCATAGCCCTTGAGCTTGGGCTGGCCGACGATGCGGATGCGCGAGCCGGCCCCGGTGGCTTCGTTGCGCCACTCGACGACTGCCTTGGGATCGTCGCTGTCCAGCGCCTTGCGTACCGCGGCAAGGTGCTGGGTGATGTCTTCGTCGGTGAAGTCACGCAGCGGCGCATCGCGCAAGGCGGCGCCCCAGCCGGCGGCGTGCGCCGGGGCCACGGCGGCCACGGTCCAGAGGCCGCAGGCCGCGGCCACACACAGGGTGCGGGAAATCAGGTGCATGTCGGCTCCTTGGAGTCAGGGCCGGAGCATACGGGCGCAGGCGCAAGGCGGGCCCGTCCGGCCGGTCTTGCACGGCGAGGCCTGCGGGTGGCGGCGCGTGCCGACGGGGCGCATCCAGCCCGGTGTGCCTGCGGCTGCCCCGCGCAGCCGATTCGCGTGCCTACCCGGCCTGCGACCACATCAAGGTGCGCCGATCGGCGCTTCAGCGCAGCCTGCTCGCCGCATCAGGGCGCATCGAGCGCGAGCTTGCCTTGTCGGGCCTGCTCGGCCCAGCGCGGCAGCGCTGCAGCCAGTGCCATGTGTTGGTTGCGTTTGGCAAAGGCCACGGCGTCCAGGCCGGCATCCGTACGGGGATGCAGATCCGCCCCGGCACGCAGCAGGCGGCGCGCCAGGCGGTCATGTCCGCCGCGCGCGGCCAGCATCAGCGGCGTGGCGCCATTCGGTGCCGTGGCATTGACCGGCGCGCCCGCCTCCAGCAGCTGCTGGGCAATGGCCTCGTGCCCGCCAAGCGCGGCGTAGTGCAGCGGCGTCCACAGACCCTTGCCCTCCGCCGCTCCGGCCGGCCGGGCGCCGCGCCGGAGCAGCAGGTCCACCATGGCGCCCTGCCCCTTCAAGGCCGCAATCATCAGCGGGGTGTCGCCCACGGCGCTGCTGCCGTTGACCTGCACCCGGGGATGCTGAATCAGTACCTCGGCCGTCTTCAACGCGCCGTCCATCAAGGCCAGATGCAGCGGCGGCAGGCCTTCATGGACGGGCGCATTGCCATCGGCCCCGGCATCCAGCAGGCGGCGCACGCCGGCGGCATCGTCGATCTGTACGGCACGGCGCAGACTCTCTGCGGGCGTCAGGCCGCCTGATTGTGAGCGCGCCTGCGGCAGCACTGCCAGCCCGACGAACATCAGCGCAACAAGCAGCAGGATGCGAATTGAGGCATGCATGGGGTTCATCAACGCGATCTCTCAAACGTTCGAAGGATTGGCGCACGCCTGGTCGAGGCGCCGACGCATCGTATGGACACTCAGGCGGCGCGCTTGAACAGGCGCCGCGCGTTCTCGCGCGTCAGCTCGGCCACGGCCTCCTGCGTCATGCCGCGCAGCTCGGCAATCTGCCGCGCCACGTGCGGCACGAAGCTCGGCTCATTGGTCTTGCCCCGGTGCGGCACGGGCGCCAGATACGGTGCATCGGTCTCGATCAGCAGGCGATCCAGCGGCACGCGGGCGGCCACATCGCGCAGCTCGGCAGCATTCTTGAAGGTCACGATGCCGGAAAACGAGATGTAGAACCCGAGCTCGAGCGCGCCCTGCGCCACGGCCCAGGTCTCGGTGAAGCAGTGCATCACGCCCCCTGCCCCGTCAGCGCCCTCCTCGCGCATCAGGCGCAGGGTGTCGTCCGAGGCGTTGCGGGTGTGGATGATCAGCGGCTTGCCACAGGCACGCGCGGCGCGGATGTGCACACGGAAGCGTTCGCGCTGCCAGTCGAGCGCGCCGGGCTGCTCTTCCTTGTGCCAGTAGTAATCCAGCCCGGTTTCGCCAATCGCCACGACCTTCGGGTCATCGGCCAGCGCGAGCAGACGCTCGACCGTGGGTTCCTCCATGCCGGCCTGCTTGCTCTCGTGGTAGTCCGGATGCACGCCGGCCGAGCACCACCAATGCGGGTCCATGGCGGCCACCTCGCGCACCTGGGCAAATTCTTCGAGCGTGGTGCAGACCACCACGGCTTCGGTCACGCCGGCGGCCTGCATGCGGCTGCGGATCTCGGGCAGCTGGCCGCGCAGTTCAGGAAAGTTCAGATGGCAGTGGGAGTCGAAATACACGGCAGTTCACGCAGGTCGCTCGTACCTTGAGCGGCCGAAATTGACTGAAAACAACGTTCCAAACTCGGGCTTTCGCTTGTCTGATGCGCGAGAAATGCCATCTGGAACGAATCGATAAATCCGGCCGAAAACGACCTAATCAAGCATTGGTGCGGCGCTTCGGGCAGCGCTGATTCGGACGCGATCTGCTGCGGCACCGGCCGGCCCCTTCTGAACCCCGATCGCCGTTGAACGCGGCGCTACGGGGCGCCCTCAGGCCGCACGGCTGCTCGCTGCAAGGGCCTGGGCTTGATCAGAGCGTGTGGGTCTGGCGCGTGGAGCCCAGGGCCGCGCCGAGGATCTCCTCGATGCGCGCCTTGGCATTGGCGCCGGTTTCGTCCCCCGGGAACTGCACACCG
>DASSQC010000377.1:0-4550 GCA_035702705.1 Burkholderiaceae bacterium
CGATGCGGTGGTGATCATCAACCTGTGCGTGCCCACGGCCAGCGGCGTGCCGCTGCAGCTGCTGCCCAAGGAAATCAACGGCGTGCGGATCATCGGCATTGACGTGCCGGGCTTCGGCGTGCCGACTCATGCCGAGGCCAAGGACGTGCTCGCCGGTGCCATGCTGCGCTATGCGCGCCAGGAAGTGCTGGCCGGGCCGGTGCAGGCGCCGCGTGCAGGCCGCAGCGACAAGCCCACGATCACTCTGCTGGGCGAGATGTTCCCCGCCGATCCCGTCGGCGTGGGCATGCTGCTCGCACCGATGGGTCTGGCGGCCGGGCCGGTCGTGCCCACCCGCGAGTGGCGTGAGCTCTATGCCGCGCTGGACTGCGCGGCCGTGGCTGCGATACATCCCTTCTACACCGCCAGCATCCGTGAGTTCGAGGCGGTCGGCCGGACGGTGGTCGGCTCCGCACCCGTGGGCTACGAGGGCACCGAGTCCTGGCTGCAGGCCATCGGCACGGCTGCAGGCGTCGCCCAGGCGCAGATCGATGCCGCCAAGAACCAGTGGCTGCCCGTGATCAAGGGTGCGCTCACCAAGACACCGATCAAGGGCCGCATCACCCTGTCAGGCTATGAAGGCTCCGAGCTGCTTGTCGGCCGCCTGCTCGTGGAGAGCGGAGCCGACCTGCGCTACGTGGGCAGTGCCTGCCCGAAGACCGCCTTCAATCAGGCCGATCTCGACTGGCTGACCGCCCGGGGCGTGCACGTCCAGTTCCGCGCGTCGCTCGAGCAGGATCTTGCGGCCATGGCCGAGTTCAGGCCCGACCTCGCGATCGGCACGACGCCGGTGGTGCAGGCCGCCAAGCAGGCCACGATCCCGGCGCTGTACTTCACGAACCTGATCTCGGCCCGGCCGCTCATGGGACCGGCAGGCGCCGGCTCGCTGGCGCAGGTGATCAATGCGGCGATTGCCAACAAGGGGCGCTTCGACGAGATGAAGGCTTTCTTCGGTGAGACCGGCGCCGGCTTTGCATCCGGGGTCTGGGAAGGCGTGCCCGAGGATCGCCCCGAGTTCCGCGAACACACGCGGCGCCATGTCATCAAGCTGCAGAAGAAGCGCAAGGCGGAGGAGATGATCTGATGCCGCACCCGACGCTCTCCGCCGTGGAGGTTCGTGCATGAGCCTGATCCTCGACCATGACCGCGCCGGTGGCTACTGGGGTGCCGTGTACGTCTTCACGGCCATCAAGGGACTGCAGGTCGTCATCGATGGCCCGGTGGGTTGCGAGAACCTGCCCGTGACCAGCGTGCTGCACTACACCGACGCCCTGCCGCCGCACGAGCTGCCGATCGTCGTGACCGGGCTGGCCGAAGAGCAGCTGGGTCGCGAGGGCACCGAGGGCGCGATGAAGCGCGCCCATGCCGCGCTCGACCCCGACCTGCCCGCCGTGGTGGTGACCGGATCGATCGCCGAGATGATCGGCGGCGGCGTCACGCCCGAAGGCACCAATATTCAGCGCTTCCTGCCGCGCACGATCGATGAAGACCAGTGGCAGTGTGCCAACCGCGCCATGTTCTGGCTGTGGTCCGAATACGGGCTGCGCAAGGTGCCCGAGCGTGTACGCAAGGACGGCGAGAAGCCGCGCGTGAACATCATCGGCCCGAGCTACGGCGTCTTCAATTCGCCCAGCGACCTGGCCGAGATACGCCGCCTGGTGCAGGGCATCGGCGCAGAGGTCAACATGGTCTTCCCCCTGGGCAGCCACCTGGCCGATGTGTCCCGCCTGGTCGAGGCCGACGTGAACATCTGCATGTACCGCGAGTTCGGCCGCATGCTCTGCGAGGCCCTGGACCGCCCCTATCTGCAGGCGCCGATCGGTCTGCACTCCACCACACGCTTTCTGCGCAAGCTCGGCGAGCTCCTCGGGCTGGACCCGGAGCCCTTCATCGAGCGCGAGAAGCACACCACGATCAAGCCGGTCTGGGATCTGTGGCGCTCGGTCACGCAGGACTTCTTCGGCACCGCCAGCTTCGGCGTGGTCGCCAACGAGACCTACTCGCGTGGCATCCGCCACTTCCTTGAAGACGAGATGGGCCTGCCCTGCAATTTCTCGGTGGCACGCATCCCCGGCCAGAAGACAGACAACGCGGCCGTCCGCGCCATGGTCCAGGAGAAGCCGCCGCTGGTGCTGTTCGGCTCCTACAACGAGCGTATGTACCTGGCCGAGGTCGGCGGGCGTGCGGCGTACATCCCCGCATCCTTCCCTGGGGCGGTGATCCGCCGCCACACGGGCACGCCCTTCATGGGTTATGCGGGGGCCACGTATCTCGTGCAGGAGTTCTGCAACGCCCTGTTCGATGCGCTGTTCCACATCCTGCCGCTGGGCACGGACATGGACCGGGTCGATGCCACGCCGGCGCGCGCCGAGGCCAGTGATGCCCCGCGCCTGTGGGAGAGCGAGGCGCAGCAGCTGCTTGACGAGTTCGTGCGCGCCGAACCGGTGCTGGTCCAGATTTCTGCAGCCAAGACCCTGCGCGACCGGGCCGAGCGCGATGCACGCGCCGCCGGCGAGGCGCTGATCACGGCTGCACGCGTCAAGGCCGCACGCGCGGCCCTGCGCGCGGGAGCGCTGGCATGAGCCACCGCGCATCCCGAACCTTGCATTCGCCCGGCTTGCCGGGCGCACCAGATGTCGTGTCCTTCGGGGCGCGGCTGCCTAAGCCACGCGGGCATTGCGCGGTAACGGCCGATAGGCCAGCTTGAAGGAGCAATTCCTATGAGTGACAGAAAAGGCTCGATTTCCGGCCTTACCGATGAGGAAGCCCAAGAGTTCCACAAGTATTGGGTGCAAGGCTTCGTCGGCTTTACCGCCGTCGCTGTCGTGGCACACATTCTCGTGTGGATGTGGCGTCCCTGGCTGCAATAAAGCGTTTCCCACCTGACTAGAGGTTTGTCATGTCCCAACCCAGCAATGACACGCTGCAAGAGATGATGAAGAACGACTCCCTGTCGTTCAACGGCATCTTCGTGGTGAGTTTTGTGGTGCTTCTGGCGATCGCCCTCATCGCCCAGATTCTCATGTGGAAATGGCGGCCCTGGTTACCGGGTGCTGAGGGCGAAAAGTCGTTGGTCGATGGCGTGAAGGCCGCGGTCTATTCCTTCATGTCCTACCTTCAATAAGGAGAGTCTCACCATGTGGCGAATTTGGCGTTTGTACGACCCACTCCGAGCCATGGTTGCACAGGGCGTGTTCCTGTTCGGCCTGGCCGCAATGATCCACCTCATTCTTCTGAGCACGGATCGCTTCAACTGGCTCGACGGCCCGAAGAAGGCCCCGAGCACATCGGCGCAGAACGCACCGATGCCGGCGCCCAAGCAGTAAGGATTGGTCGCAGGGTCTTCGGGCTGGGCAGACCGGGAGGTCTGTTCAGCCCGACGAGGCCTTCACCCTGCACCGACCGAGTGTTTCCGAAGGCTTCACCGCCGTAGATGTAGCAGCCGCGCGCAGGTCAGATTGGCCATGCACACGGGGACGGACCTCCGGGTTCGCGCGCAATGTGGGGACAGAATCATGGCAATGCTCAACTTTGAGAGAAAGTACCGAGTACGCGGCGGCACCCTGATCGGCGGCGATCTGTTCGACTTCTGGGTCGGACCGTTCTATGTCGGATTCTTCGGCGTCACCACGATCTTCTTCGCCGTGCTGGGCACGGTGCTCATCCTCTGGGGGGCCTCCCAGGGGCCGACGTGGAACGTCTGGCAGATCAACATCGCACCACCCGACCTGAAATACGGACTGCGGCTGGCGCCGCTCATGGAGGGCGGGCTGTGGCAGCTCATCACGGTCTGTGCCATCGGGGCCTTCGGCTCCTGGGCGCTGCGCGAGGTCGAGATCTGCCGAAAACTGGGCATGGGCCTGCACGTGCCCTTTGCCTTCTCGATGGCGATCTTCGCCTACGTCACGCTGGTGGTGATCCGCCCGGTGCTGATGGGCGCCTGGGGGCACGGCTTCCCCTACGGCATCCTGAGCCATCTGGACTGGGTGTCCAACACCGGCTATCAGTACCTGCACTTCCACTACAACCCGGCGCACATGATCGCGGTGAGCTTCTTCTTCGCCACGACCTTCGCGTTGTCGCTGCACGGTGCCCTGGTGCTGTCCTCGACGAATCCGAAGAAGGGCGAGCTCGTGAAGACCCCCGAGCACGAGGACACCTTCTTCCGCGACACCATCGGTTATTCGGTGGGCACGCTGGGCATCCACCGGCTGGGCCTGTTCCTGGCGCTGGCGGCGGTGTTCTTCAGCGCGGTGTGCATCGTCATCAGCGGACCGTTCTGGAGCCGTGGCTGGCCCGAGTGGTGGACCTGGTGGCTGAACCTGCCGGTGTGGCGCTGAACAACGACAACCCGAGGAGACGAGCATGGCCACCGAGTACCTCAACCTCTTCACGCGCGGGCAGGTCGATGCGCCCTCGTACCCGGGCATTCCGGTGGACCGGGGGCAGGCCGAGCGCGAAGGTCCGCCGATCCACGTGCACCTGCTGGGCCGCCTCGGCGACGCGCAGCT
>DASSQC010000378.1:0-2256 GCA_035702705.1 Burkholderiaceae bacterium
CACGTGCCCCGTTTTCTATTTCGATATGCCGACCGCGCACACGCACGGTGGCATCAGGCCATCTGCTGGTTCACGAAGTCCCAATTCACCAGCGCCCAGAATGCGCCCAAGTAGTCGGCGCGACGGTTGCGGAAGTCGATGTAGTAGGCGTGCTCCCAGACGTCGCAGGTCAGCAGCGGCTTGTCCGAGGTGGTGAGCGGCGTTGCTGCATTGCTGGTGTTCACGATGTCCAGCGTGCCGTCTGCCTTCTTGACCAGCCAGGTCCAGCCCGAGCCGAAGTTAGCGGTTGCCGACTTGTTGAAGGCTTCCTTGAACGCGGCAAAGTTCCCCCACTTTGCGTTGATGGCGGCTGCCACCGCACCAGTCGCTTCGCCACCGCCGTTGGGTTTCAGGCCGAACCAGTAGAAGGTGTGGTTCCAGATCTGCGCCGCGTTGTTGAACACGCCCCCGGACGACTTGCGCACAATGTCCTCCAGCGACATCGATTCGAACTCCGTGCCCTTGATCAGGTTATTGAGGTTCGTGACGTAGGTCTGGTGATGCTTACCGTAGTGAAACTCCAGCGTTTCCTTGGAAATATGCGGCGCGAGTGCATCCATCGCATAAGGGAGTTCAGGCAGCTTGTGTTCCATGTCGGGCACCTTTCGTTGTTCATCCATCTTGGAGGGAGACGCGATTCTATATTCCGCCCTTACGCATTTTGGCGGGGTGGTGCAAGGTCATCGGTCAATCCGCGCGCTGCGTGTGCCGTCATGCCAGGTCAGCTGCAATACCTCGCCCTCAACAATCTCTGTGCTGCTGGTGATCAGCACGCCTGACGAATCCGTGGCCAGGACGTAGCCGCGTGCGAGCACATTCATAGGCCCCAGCGCGTGCAGGCGGGCCGCGGTCGATGTCATCTGCAGCCTGGCGGTAGCGCAGGCGGCACGGGCACTGGACAGGCATCGATATCCGAGTTGTGACAGTCCTGCGCCTTTGAGACGCAGATCAGGTCGTACCGATGCCAAGCGTTTCGTGCTGTCCCAGAGCGCGGCGCGTGCACCTGCGTGCCTGGCGCGTAGTGCAGCACGCATGCGCAATGCGCGATCCTGCAGCGCCGCCGCATCGAGTTGGATGCGCCTGGTCGGGCTGATCAGCCTTGCACCAAGCAGATCGAGCGCCTGCGCAACCATGAGCACTCGACGCTCGAGGGCGCGAGTCAAGGCGCTGGAGGTCGCGTCAATGTGGTCGAGCCAATCTGAACGCGGCAGGGCGCAGAGCTCTGCTGCCGCTGTCGGCGTCGGCGCCCGAAGATCGGCCACAAAGTCGGAAATTGAAAAGTCCGTCTCATGCCCGACCGCGCTGATGACAGGGTGACGGCAAGCAGCGATTGCACGTGCAAGCCCCTCATCGTTGAATGCCGCGAGGTCCTCCATGGAGCCACCACCTCGCGCGACGATGATGCAGTCAACAGCCGGATGGCTGTCTGCTTGCTGCACGGCTCTGATCAGCTCGGCGCTGGCTATCTCGCCTTGAACCGATGCGGGAAACAGCAGGAGTTGCACGTGTGGGGCCCGGCGTGCCATGACGCTCGCCATGTCGCGCAACACCGCAGTGTCCGGCGAGGTCACCAACGCGACCCGGCGTGCAAAGTAGGGCAGGGCGCGCTTGCGAGCTTCATCGAACAGACCTTCGTCCTTGAGCTTCTCGCGCAGCAGGATGAATGCTGCATGCAGATCACCCTGGCCCGCCGGACGCACGCTCTCGACAATGAGTTGCAGATCGCCTCGGGCGGCGTAGATAGCCGGGCGGGCCGAGATGTCCACGACCTGACCGTTGTTCCAAGTTGCCGTCGTTGCAAAGCCCGCGCGCTGCTTGAACAGAACGCAGCGGATACTCGCACTTTCGTCCTTGAGCGCGAAGTAACTGTGACCGCTTGCAGCTCGCACCAGATTGCTTACTTCACCGCGCAGTCGGACCGCGGGAAAGCCGCGCGCAACCCATTGCTCCATGGCTGCAAGCAGTTCCGACGGGCTCATTCGATCCCGACGGCTGTTTGCTACATCTGACGATGTAGTCGGCGGGGGATCTGTAAACATGTCCACAGTTGATGCCTGTATGTCATCGCACCCGGCGATCGCCGGGAAATGACGAGATTTCGTTGCAAATACTTGATTTCAAGGGTTTTTTTCTTGCGGGTCCGGGCTGCTTCCAGGCATCCTCAGCGGCACAGGCCAGGGTTTGAGAGCTTTGGCAGAACGTATCCACAGAGTTATC
>DASSQC010000379.1:0-5549 GCA_035702705.1 Burkholderiaceae bacterium
TCAGCGTGACGCCAATGCCCACCCCCGCCACATAGAGCACCCAGGCCAGGCGCCCATGCGACTGCGCACCCGCATTGAAATTCTTTGCAAACCAGGCCGACCAGCCCCGAAAACTCGCCCACACCGGGTTATTGGCCGGCATGGCGTGAGCCTGTTCAATCAGCAGGGCAAGCAGGAGGGCAGCGAGATCCATGGGGTGATTATCGCGGGTCGGAATTGACCGCCGTTCGGTTCGCGGCGCTTCGGCAACGGTTTGCTACACCGCGCCAGTGCGCACCGATCCGCAGCGGCGCCCTATGCAGAAAGAAACCGGTAGAAGTTGCGAAGCATCGCCGCCGTCGCACCCCAAATGAACCGCTCCCGCTGCTCGGGGTCGAGCGGGTCGGTCCAGGGCATGGCGAAGAAGTGGCGCTCGCCCACGGGGGTGTCGATGGCGCGGCGCTGGTGGTTGCGCGGGTCCATCAGGAAACTCAGCGGGACCTCGAAGACATCGGCCACCTCGAAGCTGTCGGTGGCCAGCATCACGGGCGGATGCACCAGCGCCACCACGGGCGTGACGCGATAGGCGGTGACGGTCTGGTACTCGGACAGGCGGCCGAGCAGCTCGATCTGGCTGGGCTTCAGCCCCACCTCCTCGTGCGCCTCACGCAGGGCAGTCGCTTCGATCGAGGGGTCTTCGGGGTCGCGGCGGCCGCCGGGAAAGCTGATCTGCCCGGCGTGGTCATGCAGGTGTGCGGTGCGCTGGGTGAGCAGCACGCGCAGGCCGTCGTCGCGGTGCACCAGGGGCACAAGCACCGCGGCATCGCGGATCTCGCGGCCGGGAAACATCCCGCCATCACCGGGCAGCTCGGGCGTCCAGGTGGGTGGCGCTGCAAAGCGCTCACGCAGCCGGCCGGGTGCAAGGCGTGCCGGCTCCACGGCGGGCGGCGCCTCGAGCGGCACGATGCGTGCAGCCTGCGGGTTGACGATGCGGGGTGATGTGCTCATGGCGGAATACTGCAGAACGGGATGACGCCGGAACGGGGCAGGCGCCACGAGTGGATGACTGCACGCAGGTGCAGAGGTTCAGCCTGCATCCGGACAGCGGGCCGGCCGCGTGCGCACAAGCAAGAAAAAAGGCGCCAGGCTTGAAGCCGGGCGCCTTGTTCTGCTCTGCCACCCAGGGCGGCGAGCGCGGGCGGCTTACTCGGCCGTGACGCGCTGTTGCAGCTTTTCCTTGATGCGGGCGGACTTGCCGGTGCGACCACGCAGGTAGTACAGCTTGGCACGGCGCACGTCACCACGGCGCTTGACCTCGATGGAGGCCAGCAGCGGGGAGTACAGCTGGAACGTACGTTCCACGCCTTCGCCGGAGCTGATCTTGCGCACGATGAACGAGCTGTTCAGGCCGCGGTTGCGCTTGGCGATGACCACGCCTTCGTAGGCCTGGACGCGCTTGCGGGTGCCTTCAACCACGTTCACGTTCACGATCACGGTGTCGCCGGGAGCGAATTCGGGGATGTTCTTGCCAGCGGTCAGGCGGGCAATCTCTTCTTTTTCGAGCGTTTCGATGATGTTCATCGTTCTTCCTTCAGGCCATCTTGAGTGCGCCTTGTTTTGACATCGTTGTTGACGTCGGCGCCCCAGAGGATGGGGTTGCATGAGAGCGGGCTAGCCCTGCTCCTTCTTGGTGCTCGCAGCGCCACGGGTGTGGAGCTTGAGCGTCGCTTCATCGCGGGCCGACAGTGTACCTGCTGCACGCGCTGACTCGATCAGGTCCGGGCGGCGGGAAAGCGTTCTGATCAACTGCTGCTCGCGCCGCCACCTGGCAATCTCGGCATGGTTGCCCGACATCAGCACCGCGGGCACGGCCACACCCTCACCGTTCACATCCAATACCTCGGGCCGGGTGAACTGCGGGCAGTCCAGCAGGCCGTCGGCAAAGCTTTCTTCGGTGGCCGAGCCCTCGGTGTTGAGCACACCGGGCAGCTGCCGCACCACCGCATCCATCAGCATCATGGCCGGCAGCTCCCCGCCAGACACCACAAAGTCGCCGATCGACACTTCTTCATCCACATTGCGGGCGATGAAACGCTCATCAATGCCCTCGTACCGCCCGCAGATGATCGTCAGCGCATCGAGCTGGCTCAACTGCAGCACCTTGCGGTGTGTCAGCGGGCTGCCTGCCGGGCTCATCAGAAGGACCGGTCCAGTCTTGCCCCCTGCCCCTGAACCTGCGTCTGCTCTCGCAGCATCCAGCGCCGCCTGCAGGGGCGCTGCCAGCATCACCATGCCGGGGCCGCCCCCGAAGGGCCGGTCGTCCACGCGGCGGTAGGCGTCCTGCGTGAAGTCGCGCGGGTTCCACAGCTTGAGCCGCAGCGCCCCGGTCTCGGCCGCGCGCCGGGTGATGCCCGAACCGGTCAATGCGGAAAACATCTCCGGGAAGATCGTGAGGACGTCGAATCGCATGGTGCTCACGAGCTTTCCGCAGGGTTCTCGCTGCTCTATGTGCCAGCGGAGCAGTCGCGCTCCACAGGCCTCAATCTGCCCACTCGTCCTGCCAGTCCACGCGGATCAGGCGGGCGTCGATGTCCACCTTGCCGACATAGGCGTCCACGAAGGGGATCAGGTGCAAGCGCGTGGTTTCGGCCTGCCCCGCTTCGGTCATCTGGCGCGTCACGCTCAGCACGGCATGCACACCGTTGTCATCGACTGCGCTGACGGTGCCGAGCTCGAAGTCGCTCTCGTTGACGACACGGCAGCCGATGAGGTCCACCCAGTAGAACTCGTTCTTGCCGGCCTTGGGCAGGCTGGCCTTGTCGATCCACACTTCGCGACCCTGCAGCGCCTCGGCGGCATTGCGGTCGGGGCAGTCCGCAAGCTTGGCGACCACCGTGTCGACGTGCAGCTTGGCCTGCTCGACCTCCACGGCCTGGGTCGGTGCGCTCCTGGACGTGGGGTTGACCAGGGTCCAGCGCTTGACCTTCAGCAGCGCGACGGGATCGTCGCTGTAGGGCTGGATGTTGACCCAGCCCTTGATGCCGAAGGCCCCGCGAATGTGGCCGACCAGAATGCGCTGATCACTCGCCTGTTCGGCCACGCTCACGGGGACAGCCTCTCCTGCTTAGGCAGCAGGCGTGGCCGCGGCGGTCTTCTTGGCGTAGTCCTTGACCAGGCGGGCCACGGTGGGCGACACCTGGGCGCCAACGCCGGTCCAGTAGTTCAGGCGGTCCATGTGGACGCGCAGCGCTTCTTCGCCGCCGGTGGCCACCGGGTTGTAGAAGCCGACGCGCTCGATGAAGGCGCCGTCACGACGGTTGCGCTTGTCGGTCACGACGATGTTGTAGAAGGGGCGGGCCTTGGCGCCACCACGGTTCAGACGGATCACGACCATGTGATTTCAATCCTTGAAAAGTCAGCAGACGGTATGGGTTGTGCTCGGGGCACGGACTCTGCGCGGAGCACCCGGCGCGGTTAGATGGGCCGCGGTCAGGCTCGGGGCCGCCTGCAGCCGGGGTGAACTTCAGCTCACAACCCGCTGCGCAACAGCCCGCATTACGCACAGTCGTTCCGGGCGCGGGCCGACACTTGCCTGCGAGATTCCGGAAAACTCTCAATTCTAGCCCGCGCCGTGCGAATGCTGCAACGCACTCCGCGCCGCTGCACACGCGCGAGCCGCTTGCGCCAAAGCGACCACACGCGGCCTGTCCGCGCCGGGTCGCGATGCAGGTCAGCCGCCGACCGCAGACGCGCCGGCTTGGCTTGCAGCAGGCCGCATGCACCCGCCGCAACCCCTCCTCCGGACGCGGGCCGGCGCCCAAACCGCCATCTCTCCACCCGTCGCGCGGCAATTGACCGCAATGCATCGCCCGCGTGGCGGCGGCAGACCGTCAAAATGCACACTTGGCCGGCCGATGCGCACCGACGAGCGCGTGGCCCCTGCGCCCGCTTGCCTGATTCATGGATGCTTCAGCTGGCGCCGACCCCGAGCAGACATCCCGCCCAGACGTTTCGACACCGACCCACCCCATGACCGAGCCCACCCGACCCGCCGCTTCGTCCACGTTCAAATCCAAGCCCGTGGCAGCCGCGCTTGCGCTGTTTGCGGGCGGCCTGGGCGCCCACCGGCTCTACCTGGGCCTGCGCCTGTGGTGGCTCTACCCGGTATGCATTCCGTTGTTTGTGATGGCGCTGCAGTTTCGCAACTGGTACCAGCACCCCACATTCTTCCTGGGCATGATCCCCATCCTGATCGGCATGGCCGAAGCCATCTTCCTGGCGCTCACGCCCGACGAAAAGTGGGACGCCCGCTTCAACCCGAACAGCGCCCGGCGATCGGACAACCGCTGGCCGCCCGTGCTGGTGGCCATTGCGGGCCTGATGGTGGGCACCACCCTGCTGATGCTCACGCTGGTCCTCATGTTCCAGACCTACTTTGAGGCGCAAGGCTTGAGCCTCGGCTGACGGGTGCCCGAACGTCGTCTATCCCTCGCGCGGCGAGTACACGCCGGGGCCAGATCGGCAGGCCGTTCGATCCCCTCCCGCTTGCCCCAAGCCCCTCTCCGGCCTGTTTGCCTTGAAGAGCCGCACCACAAGCGCGTCTTGCTAGTCTTTCGCTCTCCACCGCCACCCCAAATCCGCCCATGACCACCCTGCTCTTTCGCGACGACGCCTATCTGCAATCCTGTACCGCACGGGTGGTGGCGGTGACCGAAAAGGGCATTGAGCTCGACCGGACGGTGTTCTACCCCATGGGGGGCGGGCAGCCGGGGGATACGGGGACACTTGCCACGACGGACGGGCGGGTGGTGGCGGTGGTGGACACGCGCAAGGGCGAGGGGCTGGATGCGGTGGTGCATGTGCCAGCCCCCGATTCCCCGGTCCTCGCTGTGGGCGACGAGGTGACGGCCACGCTGGACTGGGCGCGGCGCTACCTGCATATGCGGATGCACACCGCCCTGCACGTGATGTGGCAGGCGGTGCAGGCGCCCGTGACGGGCGGGAACATCGGCGCGGAGAAGAGCCGGCTGGACTTCGACATCGACATGAGCCTGCTGGACGCGGCCAAGATTGAGGCGGAGACCAACCGGCTGATTGCGGCGGGCTGCAGCACGGAGACGATCTGGATCTCGGACGAGGAGCTGGACGCGCGGCCGGAGCTCGTGAAGACCATGAGCGTGAAGCCACCCCGTGGCGCGGGCCGGGTGCGGCTCCTGAGCATCCCCGGCATCGATCTGCAGCCCTGCGGCGGCACCCATGTGAAGGACATCCGCGAGATCGGCGGCATCCGCGTGCTGCGCATCAAGAGCGAGGGCAAGCACAACAAGCGGGTGGAGATCGCCCTGAATGAATAATCAATTAAATCAATTGGTTGCGAGTCAAAATTCAAGTGGATTCTTGAAAATGCGCCGCCATCTCTGGCCGGATCGCGAACGAGCAAAGACACCGGCTCGGTGAAGGCATCCGCCGCGACGCACATCCGCCAGACCAGAGCCATCCTCTCGCTTGCCCCGTGCGGGTCTTCAGCCGGTTTGCCCTGAAGAACCGCATCAGGCCTTGATCTTCGAACC
>DASSQC010000380.1:0-2072 GCA_035702705.1 Burkholderiaceae bacterium
TCGCGAGCCGTTGAATCAGCGCCTGGCCCGCGGGGCGGGCGATGTCCACCGTCACCGAACGCTTGTTGCGGTTGGTGCCGAGGTAATACGCGGCTTCCGCCGTGTCGCGGCCCTCGCGATCGCGCAGGAACGGCGGCCCCCAGGCGCGTGTGTCATCACCTGCGCCGGGGCGCTCGATCTTGATCACGTCGGCGCCGAGATCGGCGAGTGTCTGGGTACACCACGGCCCGGCCAGCACGCGCGACAGATCCAGCACGCGCACGCCGGCCAGGGCGGCTGCGTTGGGGCGTATCGTGCCTTCGCTCATGCAATCACCACATCCTGGTCTCAGTCATCATCGAACTCATTGGCATCCGAGCTGCCCTCGCGCTTGCGCGCGGCATCCGCCCGGGCCTGCAGGCGCGCCGCATCCGTGCTGAAGCGCTCCACCGAGACCGGCGCCGCAAGGCGCAGGGCCGGGTGCTCCACCTGACCGAGGGTCTGGACCTGGGTGAAGCGCCGCTCGGAAATCCACAGCTGCGCCAGCGGCACCAGCGCCGCACCCACGGCCACCACGCCCACGGCCCAGCGCAACGTGGGCCAGTGCCGCGGATCGGCCACACGCAGGTGCATGCGTACGATCAGCGCCACGACAAGAATCATCACATAACGCGAGATCTGCATCGGCCAGAGCCAGCCGCTGGCAAAGGCGAGCACGTCCAGCACCCAGTCCACCGCCACCACGACGAGATAGCCGCAGCTGGCGATCAGCAGGTGCGTGAAGAAGCGCTCGTTGCCGCTGATCAGCCGACCCAGAAGCGCGTACACGCCGCTCCAGACCGCCAGTGCAATGGCACTGCCGGCGAGGATGTTCAGATAGGGCGGCGATCGTTCGCCAAGATCGCGCAGCCAGACATCCCAGGCGCCATTGACCAGCACCAGCGCCAGCGCGAACAGCGCCCAGGGCCAGATCCAGCGGGTCTGCAGCGCCTGCTCCGGCGCCAGGGGCCAGTCGCTGTGGCGCACACGGATCAGGGTCTGGCCGATGCGCAGGGGATGCTCGTCGGTGACCTCGATCCGCTCGACGCGCCGGCCCCTGTGCCGCGCAATGCCGTTGCGCGTGCCGAGGTCCAGGAGCGCAGCCGCACCGGTCTCGTCCACCTGCAGCTCGGCATGGTGTGCGGCCACGTGGGCGTCATCGAGCACGAGGTCATTGTCCAGCGCACGGCCGATGCGGCAGCGATTGCCCTGCAGCACCACGCGCGCGAGAACCGACCCGTCGCGGTGCAGATGCTCGACATGCCAGCTCATTGCAGGCGCTCCAGGAACTGGCGCGCCAGCCGCTGCGCGTTCTCAAAGGAGAAGCCCTGCAAGCGCAGGCTGCTCGACTGCCGTTCACGCACATCGTCCACCTGCACTGCATTGACTGTGTAGTCGTACAGGCCCTCGAACTTCCGGTAGGCCCGCACGCAAACGGCCACGCGGTAGACGCGCTTGCCGGCCTGGACGTAGTCGTCACGACACTCGGCCGGCGTGAGTTCGCCGCGACTGAAGCTCATGGCGCCGCTGCCGATCCCGCCTGTGCCCAGGTTGAGGAACTGCGGCAGCGCGAGGCGATCGTTGCGCAGCAGGGTGTGCTGCAGGCTCATGCTGCCCGTGAACAGACGGTCGCTCACAAACAGGTCTGCACGCAGATTGCAGTCGAGCGTGTCGCTCTGGTAGCGCAGCTTCTCACCCTCCAGGCCGCGCGCCCAGCAACGCGTCAGGCTGCCATCGAGCGTGGGCACCGGCCGGCCGGCCAGGGTCTGGCTCGCAAAGCCGGCCCGTGCCGCCTCAGCCGGCGCCGCGCCCGAGGGCGGCGCAGCAGCCCCCGTCTTGCCCGGACCTGCGGGAGCAAGCAGCTTGCCGGCGACGAAGTCCTGGTGCATCAGCAGCTGGCGCGCGATCTCGCTGCGCCACTCCTTGCGCGGTGTTCCCGCCCATGCGCGTTCGAGCAGCTCGCGGGCATAGCGCACCGGCACCAGGAAGCTGAGCTGCTCGCCATCGCGGCGCGTGGCCACGTTCACGCCGACCACGCGACCGGCCTCATCAAT
>DASSQC010000381.1:0-2527 GCA_035702705.1 Burkholderiaceae bacterium
CAAGCAGCGCGGCCAGATCACCCAGCGCGACCTTGAAGGGGCGGCCAACCTGCTGCAGCGTGCCGCCGCCACGGGGCTGCCCGCGGCCAAGCGCGAGCTGGCCACCGTCTATGAGCTGGGCCTGGGCCTGCCCACCAACGCCAGTGAAGCCCAGCGCCTGCGGCGCGAAGTAGACATTGCCGAGCGCGCGGCTGCCACCCGCTCTGCCGCACAGGGCATCACACCTGCGTCGCCAACAACGCCGGCCGGCCGGTCGGCGCCGGCTGCGCGCTGAACGGCACGCGCAGCCCCCCGAGCACTCACCGCCAATCACGCGAATCGCCCGCCATGAATACGCCCCTGCCGCCGAGCCTGAACGCCGAATCCTCACGCCTGCTGGACCTGACCCTGAGCGGCGCCGCGCTACGCGACTGGCAGGCGCTTGTCGCCACGCACCTCTGGGCCAGCGAGCTGGGCCGGCCGATCGCATCGGGCGTGACAGGCACAGGCACCCCCTGGTCACGTTTTGCGGTGCAGGCCGGCAAGGTGCCGCAGATTGCCGAGGCTGCAGCCGCCGTCCATCTGGATACGGCCGCCCTGCCGCCCGGGATGCATCTGACCGACTTTCGGCTGCTGGCCATGGACATGGACAGCACGCTGATCTCGATCGAGTGCGTGGACGAGATTGCCGACTACTGCGGCAAGAAGGCCGAGGTGGCCGCGATCACCGAGGCCGCCATGCGCGGCGAGATCACCGACTACAACGAGAGCCTGCGCCGCCGCGTGGCGCTGCTGGCCGGGCTCGATGCAAGCGTCCTGGAGCGCGTGTATGCCGAGCGCCTGCAGGTGAACCCCGGGGCCCGCGAGTTGATCGACACCGCCCGGTCCATGGGGCTGAAGACCTTGCTGGTTTCCGGTGGCTTCACCTTCTTCACCAGCCGCCTCAAGACCGAGCTGGGCCTGGACTACACGCGATCCAACGAGCTGGAAGTCGTCGACGGCAAGCTCACCGGGCGCATGGTCAACGAACTGATCGTGAATGCCCAGGTCAAGCGCCAGACCCTGGAAGCCACCTGCACGCTGATGGGCTGCCAGCCCGCCCAGGCGATTGCCATGGGTGATGGCGCCAACGATCTGGAGATGATGCGCGTGGCGGGCCTGTCGGTGGCCTACCACGCCAAGCCAGCCGTGGCCGCGCAGGCCGGCACGCGCATCCGCTTCGGCGGTCTGGACACGGTCCTGACCTGGCTGCGCTGAATCGCGGCGGCCCGCCGCGCGCTGCGGACGGCGCGGCTAGGCACGCAGCTCCGCGGCTGCCTGGGCTGCCCACCCCCATGCCTCCTCCGAGGCCGCCAGCACGGCCTCGATGCCGCCATACAGCCCGGCGGTGACTTCGGCATCCGGCAGCTGCCGGCGTTCCAGCTGCTCGGCCAGGCTCAGCAACGGCGCAAGCAGGCCGGCACGGCGGACCAAGGCGGCCTGCAGGTTGTCCGCGAGCGACAGCGGCGCGACGGCATCCGCCATGGGCAGTTGCAGCAGCACATCGATCATCGACAGCAGGCCGAGAGTGAAGAGGCTTTGCGGCGCAGCATTCACCTTGGGTGCGAGCAGCTCGAACAGGCGCGCCCGGGCCAAGGCAATCTCCTGCAAGGCCCTGGAACTGGCGCGCCGCTCGCCGGCGCTGACCAGCATCACCGTGAGCCAGCGGTACAGTGCATCGCGCCCCATCAGCAGCACGGCCTGATCCACGGAATCGACGACGCGTGCCACACCCATCAAGGGGCTGTTGGCATGGCGCAGCAGCTGGTAGCTCAGGGCCACGTCGGAGCGCAGCTCGGTGGCCAGCACGGCCGTATCCGCGCCGCTGACAAGCTGGTTGATCAGACGGCAGAGCTTGGCCACCTGCGGCCCGGGCGCCCCCTTTTCGGCTGGCAGCGCACTGCGGTCGAGGCGGCCTGCGGCGAGCTCTGCGCCATCGCGCAGGGCTGCCTCGATGGCGTCCACATCGGGCAGATTGACGATGACCCAGGGCACGCCCGCGTGGGCGGCGCGGTGACTCTGGACCAGAGCCTGCCGGGCCTGCCCGTCGTGCACACGCGCATCGATGAAGAGGAACTGCACCGGCAGTGCGGTCGGTTCGCTGCTGCCCACGACCGCGTGCTGTGCCTGCAGCCTGCCGATCAGCTCGCGGGCCTGCGCCTCGGGTGCGGCGCCGAGCCCGTCGATGACAATCGATGCGCCAGGCGGCACGTTCTGCAGCACGGCCGGGCGTTCAAGCAGCTGCCAGGGCAGGATGGTGAGCCCGGCGCGGCCAGCGGCGCGGATGGGCTTGAGCGAGGCCAGCACCATGTTGGCGTAGGCCGCCAGCGTGGCAAGATTCGCGCCCTCGCGCGCCCGGCGCAGCATCACCTCGGGCGGCAGGACCTCAAAGCCCGCAAGCTGGCCGGTGCGATCGAGCAAAGGAATTCGCGGGCACGGTGAGGCGGCCGAAGGCACGCCGCCTTCGGCGCGTTGCGTGGCGCGGGGCTGCGCCGCAGGAAGCCCCCCT
>DASSQC010000382.1:0-8044 GCA_035702705.1 Burkholderiaceae bacterium
CCATTGGCGCCGTGCCCGGCATCCGCGGCTCGTCCGCGTCCCAGACCGCGATCCCGTGCACCTGGTTCAGCGGCAGCGGATCCGCGGGAAGCAGGCTGCGCAGCAGCGCGCGATTGCCGCGCACCGCCAAGGGATCATCGCCCTGCCCTTCACGCAGATTCAGCCCGGCAAACGGCGCTTGGGACAGCCCACCACCACGCAGGGTGGTGAACGCACGGACGCCGGCGATGTCCGGCCACTGCGCCGGCAGCACGTGGACGGCGGCCCGCGCTGCGGGTGCCGCCTCAGGTCGGCCAGCTGTCATCGCCAAACTCCCCCTGGGTTCTCAGATCGCGATCCAGGCGCAAGCTGCTTGCGAGATGCGCCAGATCCTCAGGCAATGCGGCGGCAAAGCGCAAGCGCTCGCCGGTGCCGGGCGAGGCGAACGCGAGGCGAGCCGCATGCAGCGCCTGACGCTCGATGCGCACACCGGCCACCGTCAGCGGCCGACCGCCGTAGAGCACGTCACCGACCAGCGGGCAGGCAATGTGTGCCAGATGCACACGGATCTGGTGCGTGCGACCGGTATCCAGGCTGCAGTGGATGCGTGCGGCACCGCCCTCCGCGTCGCGCGCCACCATTCGGTAGTGCGTCACCGAGGGCTTGCCGCCTGCCACCACCGCCATGCGCAGGCGGTTGCGCGGGTCTCGGCCGATCGGCTGATCGATGGTTCCGACACCAGGCGAAGGTGAACGATGCGTGAACGCGATGTAGCGGCGGCTGACTTCACGCTGCCTGATCTGCTCGGCCAGATGCACCTGCGCCTCCAGGCTGCGTGCGACCACCATCAGGCCGCTGGTGTCCTTGTCCAGCCGGTGCACGATGCCGGCGCGCGGCACGCGTGCGAGCTCGGGGGCCAGATGCAGCAGGCCGTTGAGCAGGGTGCCGCTCCAGTTGCCTGCTGCAGGGTGAACCACCAGACCGGCAGGCTTGTCGATCACGAACACATCGGCGTCCTCGTGGACCACGTTGAGCGGCAGGGCCTCCGGCGCAAAGGCCATGGCCTCGGGCGCCTCGGCTGCAAACACGGCAATCTGGTCGCCTGCCTGCACGCGGTGGCTGGCACTGCGGATCGGACGCTCCTCGATGCTGACCAGACCGTCGCCGATCCAGACCTGAAGGCGCGAACGCGACAGGCTCGGAATCGCCTGGGCAAGCACGCGGTCAATACGCCCGCCGGCATCCGCCTCACTGACCTCGATGAGATAGTCCGGCTCCTCGGCCCCGCCTTGCGCCCAGGGCGCGCCGGCGTCGGTCACAGAGGGGCGCTGCATATAATCCAAAGCCTTTCACGGAATTGCCGGCCCTCAGGCGTGGCAGTTGCACTCCACCCCGCTTTGGACCCGTCGTGTCTCGTCAACAAACGCGCAAGACCCTCATCGCCCTGCCCGCCCGCCAGTCAGTTCGCCATGTTAGTGGCGCCCTCGCGCGCACGGCGGCAGCGGCTGCCGTGATTGCCGCGCTCGCGGCCTGCGGTACGACCAACGACCCCCGCAACCCGGCACAGATGTCCAACGAGGCGCTGTACGCCCAGGCCAAGACTGAAATGGCCAGCGCCACCTGGATCGACGCACTGAAGACCCTGGAGCGCCTGCAGGCCCGCGACCCGTTCTCCGTCTACGCCCAGCAGGCGATGCTGGAGATCGCTTACGTGCACTGGCGCGACAGCAACCCGACGGAAGCGCTGGCCACACTCGATCGATTCCAGCGCCAGTTCCCCAACCACCCGGCCACCGACTACGCCCTGTACCTGCGCGGCCTCGTGAATTTCAACGAGAACCTCGGCTTCCTGGCGCGCTTCACCGACCAGAAGCTCAGCGAGCGCGACCCGAAGTCGGCGCGCGAGTCATTCGACGCCTTCAAGGAACTGGCCACGCGCTTCCCGGATAGCATCTACACACCGGATGCCATTGACCGGATGAACTTCCTGGTCAATGCCCTGGCCGAGTATGAAGTGCACGTGGCGCGCTACTACCTGCGCCGCGGCGCACCGCTGGCAGCCATCAACCGCGCCCAGTTCGCCGTCAAGACCTACCAGAGTGCGCCCGCGCTGGAAGAAGCGCTGGCGATCATGATCGTGGCCTACGAGGAGCTCAAGCAGCCCGAACTGGCCAAGGATGCCCAGCGCGTGCTGGACAAGAACTTCCCCAATTCGGAGAAGGTGGCTGCCGTCAAGAAGATCGAGCAGCCGCGCTGGTGGAGCCCGTTCTGACGGCACCCAGCCCGAGCGCCTGCACGAACTGAAGCGCGACCCCGAACTCGCGGGTCCGCGCAAATGGCGGCAGGCTGCCCCAGATCCGGCGCCCGTAGGGCTTCTCCACCAGGCGCGCATCCCCGATCACGAGCAGTCCGCGATCCGCAGGATCGCGAATCAGCCGCCCCACGCCCTGCTTGAGTGCGATCACCGCCTCGGGCAACTGGATGTCGAAGAACGGGTTGCCACCCGCCTCCTTGGCCGCGTCCAGCCGCGCCGCAAACAACGGGTCATCCGGCGGCGCAAAGGGCAGCTTGTCGATGACGACCATCGACAGCGCCTCGCCGCGCACATCGATGCCCTCCCAGAAGCTGGCTGCGCCCACCAGCACGGCGCCTGCGCTGGCGCGAAAGCGCTCTAGCAATGCCGCGCGCCCGCCCTCGCCCTGCACCAGGATTTCGAGCGCTTTGGTCTGTTCATTCGCACGCAGCGCCTTGGCCGTGCGGTCCACCGCGCGCAGCGTGGTGCACAGAAAGAAGCTGCGGCCGCCCAGCTCCGCCACCAGTGGCGCGCAATGGGCCACCAGCTCCTCCGCCAGCGCCGGATCGGTGGCGGCAGGCAAGCCGCCGGGCACATACAGCAGCCCCTGCTGCGCGTAGTCGAAGGGACTGTCCAGCCGCAGGCAGTGCGTGCCGAAACTCGGCAGATCGAGCCCGACGTGACTCAAGAAATGCGAGAAGTCATCCTTGACCGCCAGCGTGGCGGAGGTGAGGATCCAAGCCGCGCCGCTGGTGGCGCGCAGTTCTGCGAGCTTGTTCGACACCTGAAGGGGCGCGCTCTGCAGGATCATCGCCGTGGCCGTGAACTCGATCCAGCGGATGTCATCGGTGCCGCGGCCGGTGTCCAGCCAGCGCCCGAGCAGTTCCTCGAGCGTGAGCGCGCGTGAAAACGCCTGCGAGATCAGCACATGGCGCTCACGCAGCGGCGCCAGCGCTTCCGCAAGACCGGCCAACGCGCTCTGCACCGCCTCAAGGCGTTGCATGAGTACTGCGTCTTCGCTGGCCTGCGCAAAGTTCAGGCGGCCCACAAGTTCCTTGCGCGCGATCCGCGCCTGCCGCACGGCCAGCTCCAGCGCGCCGGCGGCATCGGCCGCGCCGGTCGCTTCACGGGCATGGGCCAGCACGGCAGCGGTGCTGTCGCGCGCGAGTTCCAGCCACTGGCGCGTGCTGGCCGCCTCGCCGAAGAACTGCGTGGCCACGTCCGGGATCTGGTGCGCTTCATCGAAGATCACCGTATTCACCGAGGGCAGCAGCTCAGCCACGCCCTCACGGCGCAGCGCCGCGTCGGCAAAGAACAGATGGTGGTTCACCACCACCACATCGGCCTCCATGGCCGTGCGCCGTGCCTTCATGACGAAGCACTCGCGAAAGTTCGGGCATTCACTGCCCAGGCAGTTGTCGACCGTCGAGGTCACCTTGGGCCAGATGCCGGATTCGTCAGGCACGCTGGCCAGCTCTGCACGGTCGCCCGTCGTTGTCAGCTTGGCGAACTCGACCACCTGCGCCAGGTGCGCCACCTCGTCCTTGGACGCCAGACGCCCTTCGGTCCGTGTGCGCTCCAGATGAAAGTGGCACACGTAGTTCCCACGCCCCTTGAGCAGCGCCACCGTCACCGGCGCGCGCAGCGCATCGCGAACGCGCGGCAGATCCTTGTCGTAGAGCTGGTCCTGCAGGTTGCGGCTGGCCGTGGAGATCAGCACCTTGCCGCCGGCCAGCAAGGCCGGCACCAGATAGGCAAAGGTTTTGCCCGTGCCGGTGCCCGCCTCGATGACGGCTGTGCCCTGGGTTTCGATGGCCGAGAGCACCGTGCTGGCCATGTGCTGCTGCACGCTGCGCGGCTGGAAGCCGGAAATGCTCCTGGCCAGCGCACCGGCGGACGACAGGGCTTCAAGGACTGCGTCGGCGACGCTCATGGACTGGGAGTTTCGGCAGGGCAGCACGGCGGCACGGGACGCCGGGCAGTCGGCTGGAGAACGGGGAACAAGGCGGGATTGTGGCGCAGACGCACGCGCCGTCTGATCGGCTGCAGGATCAGGCCGGAATATCGGGCGTGAGCTGCAGGCGCAGGAAGGTGATCTGGTCCTTGAGCAGCAGCTTGCGCTTTTTCATGCGCTTGACCATGAGCTCGTCGATGACGGCTTGCGCCATCAATACCTCGATTGAGCGATCAAGTTCGCGGTGCTCCAGCTCGAGCTCAACGATTCGATGATGAATTGACGCAACGTCGCTCACAGGAAAGCAACCAATTGTTGCCAGATCATTAGAATGATTCGAATTGTCAGAGATTTGCCCTGCGGGCTCAAGCGCAGCACCCATGAACTGTGCAGCCCCAGTCTGCTCTGCCCACCACATTGATCCTCTCTCAGTGAAGCGTTACACGGTCAACGCCTGCACCGCGCAGCACATCGGCGATCGGCAGGAACAGCAAGACAGACTCACCCTGATGGCTTCGCCCCACGTGGGCGGCTCCCTCATTGCCGTGGTGGCTGATGGCATGGGCGGCAAGACTGGCGGTGCCATGGCGGCCAACCAGGTGGTCTCGACTGCGCGCAACTTCTTCAAGGACTGGCGCGCCTCCGATCCGCTGGAAGCCGGTCTGGACCACATGGTCGAGGAAGCGCACACGGTCATCCAGCTCGCCGGGTTCACCGAGGAGAAGGAACCGCACAGCACGGCCGTGGCCCTGGTCGTCACGCCGCAGCGCTGCCACTGGATGCACGTGGGCGACAGCCGGCTGTATCACTTCCGCGCCGGCCGCCTGATCGACCGCACGCTGGATCACTCCTACGTGCAGGACATGATCAGCGCCGGCAAGCTCACCGAGCAGCAGGCCGCCACGCACAAGTACCGCAACATGATCACCAGCGCGCTCGGTACCAAGAGCGCACCGCGCGTGACCCATGCCGAAGTGACGGACCATGGGCCTGGCGATGCCTTCCTGCTGTGCAGCGACGGGGTCTGGGCCTATTTCTCGGACGACGAGCTGGCCCGGATCATCCACACCCTGCCCCCACGCGAAGCGGCCGAGCTGCTGGTGCAGCTCTCGCGCGAGCGTGCGCGCGGCAAGGGGGACAACCTCTCGCTGATCATCGTCAAGCTGGATCCACCAGAGATCGCTGGCTGAGATCGCTGGCTGAGATCGCATCCGGGCAGCAGCCGCTCGCGGCTGCGCTTGCCCGTCCCAGCGCCTGAGCACGCACCGCTGTGCCCAATACGGCTCAGGGGCGTGGCGCGGGCTGGCCGGGATTCGGCGCCGCGTCTGCAGCCTCTGCGGCGCGCCGGGCGGCCTGGGAGGCTTGGCGCTGGCGGCGTTTTTCCTCGCGCGCGCGGATCTCGGCCTGGCGGGCCGCTGCATCGGCCTGCCGCTTCTGGGCCGCAGCCCGGTTCGCCTGGCGCTGCTGTGCGTCGGGCTGTGCCGACAACGGTGGGTTGCGCGGCCGATCCGGCAGCGGTGCACCGGGCTTGACCGAGCCACCCTCAGCCTCTGCCGCTGCCGCGGCGGCCCGGGCGGCCTCCACGCGCTCGGCCCGTTGGCGGGCTTCCTCGCTCTGCGCCGCCTTGGCGGCGGCTGCCGCTTCCTCGGCGCGCTCGCGCTGCTTGTCGGCAATGCGCAGTTCCTGTTCGCGCACCCGTTCCTCACGCTCGATCCGACGCAGGCGCACCTCCTCCTGCAGCAGCTTCTGCCGCGCCAGCGCGGCATCGCGCCGGGCACCACGGGTGCAGTTTTCCTGGAAGAAGCGGCTCAGGCAGGCGTTGATTTGCTCGCGCTCACGTTGGTCGACCTGCTCGCGATCGGCTTCGATGGCCAGCAGGCGCGCGGCCACAGCCTGCATGTCGGGCGCTGCCGCAGTCGGCGCGGCGGTCGCCGCAGTAACAAGCGGTACTGCGCTGTAAAGCCATGCGGCCACCCAAATGGGCGCTGCGGCCTGTGCCACAATCCCGGGCTTTTTGAAGGACAGCACCTGCGTCATGCAAGGAATTATTGCCCAGCTCGCCCGTGAGCTCGCCCACCCGGCCCATTACGTCCAGGCGGCCATTGCGCTGATCGATGAAGGCGCCACCGTGCCCTTCATCGCCCGCTACCGCAAGGAAGTCACCGGCAGCATGGACGACACGCAGCTGCGCCTGCTGGCCGAGCGCCTGGTGTACCTGCGCGAGCTGGAAGAACGCCGCGCCGCCGTGCTGGCGGAAATCGAAAAGCAGGGCAAGCTCACGCCGGAGCTTTCGCAGCAGATCCTTGCCGCAGACACCAAGCAGCGCATCGAAGACCTGTATGCGCCCTACAAGCCCAAGCGCCGCACCCGCGCGCAGATCGCCATCGAGGCCGGCCTGCTGCCGCTGGCCGAGAGCCTGCTGGCCAACCGCGCCCTGGTGCCGCTGGAAGAAGCGGCAAAGTTCCTGAACAGCACCTCCGAGCCCAAGATCGAGACGGCCAAGGCCGCACTCGACGGCGCGCGCGACATCCTGGCCGAGCGCTTTGCCGAAGACGCCGACACCGTCACCGCCCTGCGCGAAAGCCTATGGAGCCGCGGCGAGCTCATCTGCACGGTGGCTGAGGAACACAAGGACAAGTCCGACCCCGACATCATCAAGTTCCGCGACTACTTCGACCACCGCGAGCCCATTGCCAAGTGCCCCAGCCACCGCGCCCTGGCCATGCTGCGCGGCCGCACGGCTGGCGTGCTGCGCGTGGCGGTGGACCTGCCCGCGCCCGATCTGGAGCACATGGCCGCCGACCCGAAAGCGCGGCACCCCATGGAAGGCGCCATTGCCGCGCGCCTGAAGCTCAACATCGGTACCCAGCCCGCTGATGCATTCATTTCCGACTGCGTGCGCTGGGCCTGGCGCGTGAAGCTGGCGCCCATGCTGGAAACCGATCTGCTCGGCCAGGTGCGCGACGCCGCCGAGGCCGAGGCCATCCGCGTGTTTGGCGACAACCTGCGCGACCTGCTGCTGGCCCCGCCCGCCGGCAACTACGGCGTGATTGGCCTGGACCCCGGCCTGCGCACCGGCGTGAAGGTGGCCGTGGTGGACGCCACCGGCAAGCTGCTGGACACCGCCACCATCTACCCGCACGAACCGCGGCGCGACTGGGACGGCGCCCTCGCCACGCTCGGCGCCCTGGCCATGAAGCACAAGGTGGCATTGATTGCCATTGGCAACGGCACGGCCAGCCGCGAGACCGACAAGCTCGCCGGCGACCTGATCCGCATGGCGCCGCAACTGAACATCCGCAAGGTGGTGGTGAGCGAGGCGGGGGCCTCGGTGTATTCCGCCTCGGAGCTGGCCTCGCAGGAATTCCCGAACCTGGACGTGAGCCTGCGCGGCGCCGTGTCCATTGCCCGCCGCCTGCAAGACCCGCTGGCGGAGCTGGTCAAGATCGACCCCAAGAGCATTGGCGTGGGCCAGTACCAGCACGACGTGAATCAGCGCAACCTCGCCCGCCAGTTGGACGCCGCGGTCGAGGACTGCGTGAACGCCGTGGGCGTGGACGTGAACACCGCCAGCCCCGCCCTGCTCGCCCGCGTGTCTGGCCTGAACAGCACCACGGCCAAGGCGATTGTGAGCCACCGCGAGCAGCACGGCGCCTTTGCCAGCCGCGAAGCGCTCAAATCCGTGCCCCGCCTGGGCGACAAGACCTTTGAGCAGGCCGCAGGCTTTCTGCGCATCACCGGCGGCGCCAACCCGCTGGACGCAAGCGCCGTCCACCCCGAGGCCTACCCCGTGGTCGAGCGCATCCTCGCCAAGGTGG
>DASSQC010000383.1:0-3203 GCA_035702705.1 Burkholderiaceae bacterium
AGGCCGAGGCGGACCGGCTTCCCGCCGAGGTGCGCGAGCCGATGAACGATCTGGTCAAGGCGAGCACCGAGACAGCGCTTGCCGGCACCCGCATCAACCTCGGCGAGCTGATCCAGGCCAACATCACCAACTTCTGCTCGCAGGCCATTGCCGGCCGGTATCCCGTCGTACGCGGCAGCAATCGCGACATCACGCCCGAGGACTTTGCCGCCATGTTCCGCCCGGGCGGCAAGATGGACAGCTTCCTGACCGAGAAGCTCTTCCCCTACGTGGACACCACGACCAAGGTCTGGACCTTCCGCACCACGGGCACGGGAGGTGCATCGATGGGTGCCGCGGGCGACTCCGAGTCGCTGGCACAGTTCCAGCGCGCCCAGTCCATTCGTGACACCTTCTTTCGCAATGGCGGCAACACCCCGAGTCTGCGCCTGGACTTCCGCCCGGTGGAAATGGACGCGAGCATCCAGCAGTTCAGCATCGATGTGGACGGCCAGCAGGTGCGCTATGCCCATGGTCCGCAGGTGCCCTCGAGTGTCGTGTGGCCCGGCAGCGCGGGTCGCAGCCAGGTGCGCATCCAGATCTCGCCGCCCACCAGCAGCGGCCAGTCGGCCATGATCTTCGATGGCCCCTGGGCCCTGTTCCGCATGTTCGACCGCATGAAGATCGAGGGCAGCAACCAGCCCGAGCGCTTCCGCGTGGTGTTCGACATCGACGGTCGCAAGGCCACCTTCGACGTGCAGACCAGCAGCGTGCTGAACCCCTTCACCATGTCCGAGCTGCGCCAGTTCGGCTGCCCCACCAAGCTCTGAGCCATGGCTGACCTCGGTTTCGACGGCATGGCCGACCCCCGCCCTGGCTGGTTCGGCAAGATGCCTGCGCTGGGCGACTTCGCCTCGCGCCGGATGGACCCTGAGTTCAGCGGCATCTGGGACGAGTGGCTGCAGCATGCGATTGTCAGCTCACGCACGAGCCTGGGCAGCGAATGGATGCGCGCCTATGTCAGTGCGCCGGTCTGGCGCTTTGCCATCTTCCCGGGGGTCCTCGGCCAGGGCGACTCCTGGGCTGGCGCGCTGATGTCCAGCGTGGATCAGGTGGGCCGCTACTTTCCGTTGACAGCCGTGCTCAAGGCGCCCTTCCCGCGCGCCCTGCTCGCGGAGATCCAGACGCCTGGCAACTGGTTTGACCGTCTCAGCGGCGCCATGACGGCTGTGCTGCGGCCGGGCGGCAGCCTGGACCAGTTCGAGGACAGTCTGCAGGACTGCCTGTTCAGCGTGAGCATCGCCGCCACGCATGCGCCCGGGCCGGACCTCTACAAGGCCTTGGCGATGGCACACCGCAACCAGACCGTGGAGGCCGTAGTGCACGGCCCGCTGGGCCCGGCCATGGCCGCCTTGGCTGCGGACGAAATGTGCGACCGCATGCACGGCACCTCGCTTTGGTGGGCCGAGCTGGCCAATGGGCGCACCGCAGTGCGCTGCTACCTCGGCCTGCCGCGCCCGGATCAGTACACGGGCATGCTCACTGCGGCTTGAGCGCGCTTCGGCGAAAGCTCGGCGTGACATGCACGTCGAGCTTCAGCGCCCGATATCTGCTGAGATCCGCACCAGCACGGCGGAAAGCGCCAATCCCCGGTTTCAAATGAAATTTGAAAATCAGCCCGCAGGCGGGAAGCTTTTCAACTGATTTTTGATGATCCGCGCGCCGCAGACCGCGGGGTTGCCTGACCTCAGGGCGTGGTCGGCTTGGGCAGCAGGACCCACATCCGACCCTGATCGGCGCGAGTGGCCCGCGCCATCTGGAGCGCCTGCTGGCCGAAGCCCCAGAAATAGTCGGCCCGAACCGCGCCCTTGATCGACCCACCGGTATCCGAGCCGAACACGAGCCTGCGGTACATCACGTCCTTGTTGATCGGGCTGCGGAACTCGATCCAGACCGGCGCGCCCAGCGGGATCGAGCGCGGATCGATGGCGATTGATCGCATCGGTACCACCGGAGTGCCCGTCGCGCCCGGGGGGCCGACCGTGACATCGGTGACTGGCTCCCAGCGGAAGAAGATCACCTGCGCGTTGCTGTTGGACATCTTCTTCACCCGATCGGGCGGTGCAGTGCGTGCCCAGCGGCTGATCTCCTCCATCGAACTGATGTTCGGCAGACCGTTGGCACGGAACCACTGTGAATAGGGCGTGCGCGGATGGCCGTTGTGGTCTGCGTAGGACAGCCGGATTGCCGAGCCATCAGGCAGCATCACCCGCCCTGAACCCTGCACCTCGATCAGCAAGACATCCATCGGATCGTCCACCCAGACGATCTCGCGGCCGGACATCGACTGCTGCCCACCTGGCGAATAGATCTCCTCGCGCGTGAAGTAGGGCACCACCTTTTCGCCCACCTTGCGGCCGCGCGCCCCGGCATTGCCTGCCGTCACCACGACCAGGTCGGAGGGCCGGTTGTAGAGCGCATGCACATAGGGGTTGCGCTTGATGCGGGAACCGCGCAGCACGGGCTCGTAGTAGCCGGTGATCATGCCGGTCGCCCGGCCGTCATCGGACTCCACACGGTACGGCTGCAGCTCCTGCAAAAGCGCGCGCAGGCCGGCCTGGTCGGACGGTGCCAGCCGGGCCAGCCGCTCGCACAACGGCGCCCACTGCGCCTGCTTGCGATTGCGGAAATACTGGCAGCTGAAGCGGAAGGTCTTGTGCACATCGTCCAGCGGGTCGACAGAGAACTCCGTCAATTCGCTGAAATCCACTGGCACCAGACGCCCGACCTCGGTGTCGATGATCGGCAGGCTGGGCTTGGGCGGCGCAGCCACAGGGGCCGGTGCAGGCGCCGCCACGGGGGCCGGTGGCGGCGCCTTGGGCGGCGACGTACAGGACGCGAGCAGGGCCGCACCGGCCAGAAGCACCGCGGCGCGGGGAAACGCAGGCCAGATCTTCATGCAAACCACCTTCGATTGAGGCCGCGCGCAAGCCGCTAGCGGCTCGGACGCGGCAGGATCACGGTGCGCTGCCGGTCATCATCGGCAGGGGGCGGCGCACGCAGGATGATCGTGCTGTCTGCATCTGCAAACGCGGGCTGTGCCACTCTGCTGCGGGCAAGCAGCGCGGTGTAGTTGTCATGGCCCGGCTGAATGCTGCCCAGCAGCTGGCTCTCGAGCACGGCCAGCGTGCTGGCCACCGTATGACCGGTCTGGACGCCTTCGC
>DASSQC010000384.1:0-4298 GCA_035702705.1 Burkholderiaceae bacterium
CGCCTCACTGCGGATCGCCGCCAGCAGGCTCGACTTGCCGGTCCCGTTGTTGCCCACGAGACCGATACGGTCGCCCACGTGCGCAGTGAGCGTGGCGTTCTCGAGCAGGACTTTGGCGCCGCGACGCAGCGTGAGATTTTGAATGGACAGCATGGATTACCTGCCGGACGGCCTCATCTGCCGTCCAGGCGTCAGTTGCGCGCAGTACGCGCATGCGAAATTGAAGCGAGCAGGTGCCGAGCTGCGGCGGGCTCAGGGCAAGCGATCCTGAGCGATGTGCAACACGGCGTCATCGCCGGCCGAGGTGCTCAGCCAGGTCACGGCCATGTCCGGGAACGCAGCTTCGAAGTTGCGTCTTTCATGTCCGATTTCCAGCACAAGCTGTCCGCCGCGATTCAGGTGGGTCCTCGCGCCGCGCAGAATCTTGCGCACCAGATCCATGCCGTCCTTGCCGCCGGCCAGCGCCATCGCGGGCTCATGCTGAAACTCGGGCGGCAGCCTCTGCATGGACTCGGCATTGACGTAGGGCGGATTGCTCAGAATCAGGTCGTAGCGTTCGCGTGAGAGTTGCCCGAAGAGATCGCTCTGGATCAGCCGGATGCGCTCCGACAGGCCGTAGTCCGCCACATTGCGCGCGGCAACCTTGAGCGCGTCCATCGACAAGTCAATCGCATCGATCTTCGCGTTCGGAAAGGCATGGGCTGCCTGGATGGCAATTGCACCGCTGCCAGTGCACAAATCGAGCACGCTCAATTCTGCGTCCGGGTCTGCAACCCAGGGTTGCAGGCGGTCAACCAGCAACTCACCGATGAAGGAGCGCGGAATAATGACTCGCTCATCGACATAGAAGCGGTAGCCGAGATGCCAGGCCTCGTGCGTCAGGTACGGCGCGGGCAGGCGATTGGCTACCCGTCGCTCGAAGACCTGGATCAGGGAGTTGATTTCGGCCGCTGTCAGCCGGGCATCGAGAAAAGGATCAAGCTTGTCCAGGGGCAGCGACAGGGTGGATAGCGTGAGGTAGACCGCTTCGTCATAGGCGTTGTCGGTGCCATGCCCGTAGGCAACCTTGGCTTCATTGAAGGTGGTGACGCCGAAGCGAATGAGGTCACGGATGGTCTGGAAGGTTTCGCGTGCAGCGCGGGTCATGCGCTCTCCGTCATGGGTGTGTGGCCGAGGCGTGTCAAGGTGCGCTCGTAGATCCGGGCCAGCGGCTCCAGGTCTGCAACGGCGACATGCTCGTCAATCTTGTGGATGCTGCCATTAGGCGGACCGAACTCGATGACCTGTGGACAGATTTTCGCGATGAACCGACCGTCCGAGGTACCGCCTGTCGTCGATAGTTCACATTTGCGTCCTGTGACTTCAAGGATGCTGTCCTCCAGCGCCGCAGACAGGCTGCCGCGCGGCGTGAGGAAGGGCTCGCCGCCAAGAGTCCACTCCAGTTCGTAATCCAGGCCTTCAGCATCCAGCAGGGCGTGCACGCGGTCGCGCAGCGATTGCGGACTGCTGGCGGTGCTGAAGCGGAAGTTGAAGTCCAGAGTTACGGACCCGGGAATGACATTGCTTGCGCCGGTTCCGCCGTGAATGTTCGAGATCTGCCAGGTAGTGGGCGGAAAGAACGCATTGCCTTCGTCCCAGCGGACCTTGGTCAGCGCTGCGATGGCTGGGGCGACCTGGTGGATCGGGTTGCGCGCCAGATGCGGGTAGGCCACGTGGCCCTGTATGCCACGTACTATCAGGCGACCGGACAACGAGCCGCGCCGACCGTTCTTGATCATGTCGCCCAGCGCAGCCGCGGAAGTCGGCTCGCCCACGATGCAGTGGTCCGGCAGGATGCCACGCGCACTGAGCGCTTCGCAGACCTTCACCGTCCCATCGACGGCCGGGCCTTCCTCATCAGAGGTCAGCAGCAGGGCGATCCGGCCCTGTCTGCGGCCAGCACGCATGAGCCTCTCGCAGGCCACAATGAAGGCCGCGATCGAGGCCTTCATGTCGGCCGTGCCACGGCCGTAGAGCTTGCCTTCGCGCACCGTGGGCGTGAACGGCGGGCTACGCCAGTTGGATTCCGGCCCGCTTGGGACGACATCGGTATGGCCGGCAAACACGGTCAACGGCCCGGAATTCCCGCAGACTGCCCACAGGTTGGTCACACTGCCGAACTGCAGGGTCTCGCATTCGAATCCCAGCCGGGCCAGCCGCTGCCCGATGAGCTGCTGGCAGCCCGCATCGTCCGGGGTGACAGAGGGCCGGGCGACAAGCTCGCAGGTAAGTTCGAAGGTGTCCCGCATGGGCGGCGGCTGATCCTGCAACTCAGGCGTTGAGCGTGAACTCGGTGAAGGTTGCGCCTTCTTCCTTGGTCTGCGCCGGCTGCTCCGGGTGCAGGAAGGAGTTCTTCGGTTTGTCGGACGCGCCTGAGCCGGCTGCGCCCTGGTTATTGATCAGCCAGATGAGGTTGGTGGCGGAGTCGGCGTTTGCTAGTGCCTCTTCCTGTGTGATCTTGTCCTGCGACAGCAGGTCGAGCAAAGACTGCTCAAAGGTCTGCGAACCTGCTGCAAGACTCTTTTCCATCGTTTCCTTGATGTCGTAGATCTTGCCCTTCTCGATCAGGTCGGCGATCAGGCGTGTATTGAGCAGCACCTCCACGGCCGGGATGCGCCCGCCGATCTTGGAACGAACCAGGCGCTGCGAGACAACCGCCTTCAGCGCGGCTGACAGGTCAGCGAGCAGGGCAGGGCGGTTCTCCGGCGAGTAGAAGCTGATGATCCGGTTCATCGCGTGGTAGCTGTTGTTCGCATGGAGCGTCGCCAGGACGAGGTGACCGGACAGCGAATAGGCGATGGCCGCAGTCATGGTGTCTCTGTCGCGGATCTCGCCGATGAAGATCACGTCCGGCGCCTGACGCAGTGCGTTCTTCAGCGCCGTCTGGAGGCTGCGCGAGTCGCTGCCGATCTCGCGCTGGTTGACGATCGACTTCTTGTTCTTGAACAGGAACTCGATGGGGTCTTCAAATGTGAGGATGTGGCCGGAACGGTTGCTGTTGCGGTGATCGATCATTCCGGCCAGTGTCGTGGACTTGCCGCTGCCGGTGGCGCCCACAACGAGAATCAGGCCGCGACGTTCCATGATGAGCTCGCCAAGGATCGGCGGCACGCCCAGGGAGTCGAGTGCGGGGACGTCAACAGGGATGTAGCGGATCACGGCCGACACGGCGCTGCGCTGCCGGAACGCCGACAGACGGAAGCTGCCCACGCCGGGCACGGGGATGCCGGTGTTCAGCTCAAAGGATTCCTCCAGTTCGCGCATCTGGCTTTCGCGCAGGACCTCCTTGAGCATCGCGAGGATCGTCGAGGGCGCGAGCTTTTCCTGGTTCAGGGGCACGCAGGCGCCGTTGATCTTGATCGTGATGGGGGCGCCGGCTGAGAGATAGACGTCAGAGGCCTTTTTCTCGGCCATCAAACGAAGAATCTGCTCCATTGCCATCTCGATCTCCCCGGGAATCGTCTTGTACGTCGTGCTTTGCGATCAATCGCCGCGAAGCAGTTCGTTTATACCTGTCTTGGCTCGTGTCTGTGCATCGACCTTCTTCACGATGATCGCCGCGTACAGGCTGTATTTGCCGTCTGCCGACGGGAGATTGCCCGGCACCACGACAGAGCCTGCAGGCACCCGTCCATACAGCGTCTCGCCAGTCGTACGGTCATAGATGCGTGTGCTCTGGCCGATGAAGACGCCCATCGAGATCACGGCGTTCTCCTCGACGATGACGCCTTCGACGACCTCGCTGCGTGCTCCGATGAAGCAGTTGTCCTCGATGATGGTCGGGTTGGCCTGCAGGGGTTCGAGCACACCACCGATGCCGACACCACCCGACAGGTGCACGTTCTTGCCGATCTGGGCACAGCTGCCCACGGTCGCCCAGGTATCGACCATGGTGCCCTCATCGACATAGGCGCCGATGTTGACGTAGGACGGCATCAAGACGGCATTGCGCGCGACGAAGCTGCCGCGCCGCGCCACGGCGGGAGGAACGACACGAACACCGGATTTAGCAAACTGCTCCGCCGTCCAGCCGGCAAACTTCGTCGGAACCTTGTCGTAGAACTGGAAGGGAGGTGCGTCGCCGGCGAACGCCATCGGCCGGTTGTCATTGAGGCGGAAGGACAGAAGCACGGCCTTCTTGATCCATTGGTGCACCACCCAACGGCCATCAAGCTTTTCGGCCACCCGAATCCTGCCGGCGTCGAGGTCGGCGATCACGGAGTCGACCGCGTCGCGAATGTCCTGAGGTGCGTTCCCCG
>DASSQC010000385.1:0-2774 GCA_035702705.1 Burkholderiaceae bacterium
GCAATGTCGTGGAACAAGGCTGCGATGTAGAGCAGCCAGGGGCGCTCGAACGAGGCCATCAGCTGGCTGCAAAAGGGGTACTCGTGCGCATGTTCAGGTATCGCAAACCGCCTGACGTTGCGCAGTACGGTCAGGATGTGCTGGTCGACCGTGTAGATGTGAAACAGGTCGTGCTGCATCTGGCCCACAATGCGTCGGAATACCGGCAGATACCGGCCAAGCACGCCCGTGGCATTCAGCCGGCGGAATACATGTGTGACGCCGTCTTCGAGCTGCAGAAGGGCCATGAATCGAGCACGATTCTCCGGGTCGCGACGGAACCGCACGTCGATCAGTTTGCGACAGGATTCAAGTGATGACAGCAGACCGGAGGAAAAGTCCTTGGCTTCGGGATGCCGTGCAAGCTCCAGAAAGGCATCAAGCATCGCGCCAGGTCGCCGGGTGAAGACCTCAGGATCCGTGAGGTCGAGCAGGCCGTCACGAATGCAGAATTCGGTGCTGATGGCTGCCGGTCGAGCAGGTGGAGCCGCGATGATCCGGCGTTCGAGATTCTGAAGTGCCACCTTGCTCAGCTGGGTTACCGCGCGTGCAGCCCAGTAATAGGCCTGCATGAGAAACTCGCTGACCCGCCGGTGCCCGTCCGACTTGAAGCCGAAATAATGGGCGAGCTGGGTTTGCAGGTCGAACACCAGGCGGTCTTCTCGTCGGTTGGCCGTGTCGTGCAGTGCTAGTCGAACGCGCTTCAGAAAGCGCTCGTTGCGCTGCAGCCGCCCCGCCTCCTGCGGCGTGATGACACCTGATCGCGCGAGATCGGGAAAGGAATCCCCCAAGCCTGCAGCGCGTGCAATCCAGAGAATGACCTGCAAGTCACGCAGGCCGCCGGGGCCTTCCTTGACATTCGGCTCCAGCGAGTAGGGCGTGTCTTCAAACTTCAGGTGGCGCTGACGCATCTCCAGGAGCTTGGCACGCATGAAGCCCACGCGGTCCAAATCCTTGCGGATTGCAGCCGTCATGCGAAGGCAAAGGGCCTTGTTGCCCGCGATTCGGCGGGCCTCAAGCAGTGCCGTCTGTACGGTGATGTCCTCGCGCGCCTCGGTCAAACACTGCTCGATGGTACGGACTGAGTGTCCGATCTCCATGCCTGTGTCCCATAGCGCACCCACAAACTGCTCGATGGCTGCACCTGTGGCCGCGTCAGCGTCGCCCGGAAGAAGGATCAGCAGATCGATGTCGGAATGTGGGAAGAGCTCGCCACGACCGTAACCGCCGACGGCCAGCAGCGCTGCGGAGCGGGGCAGGGCGAGTTCAGCCCAAAGTGCGCCAATCAACTCGTCTGCGAGCTGGCATGTGGCCTTGAGAATCGGCTGCGGATTGCCCGTCGGCTTGCGGCCATCAAGAAGCTTGCGCTTGGTCTGGGTCCAGATTTCTCGCCGCGTGGGGCTGTGCTGTTCGGCAGCCCGCAGAAGATCGTGTCCGGCGGGCATGGCCGCTCAGGCAGCCAGACTGGCTGCGATGAAGGCTGGCGGGTTGGGGGATCCAGCCGATTGCGTAAGGATCTCATAGCCGGTCTCGGTGACCAGCACCGTGTGTTCCCATTGCGCCGAGAGCGAGTGATCCTTGGTCACGATGGTCCAGCCGTCGGGCAGTTCCTTCACCTCACGCCGGCCGGCATTGATCATCGGCTCGATGGTGAAGATCATGCCCGGGCGAATGGTTTCACCGGTTCCCGGGCGCCCGTAGTGCAGGATTTGCGGGTCCTCATGGAATTTCTGGCCCACCCCATGACCACAGAACTCGCGCACCACCGAATACCCATGCCGCTCGGCGTGGACCTGGATGGCGTGTCCGATATCGCCCAGCCGGTTGCCGGGACGTACCTGTGCGATGCCCATCCACATGCAGTCATAGGTCACTTCGCAGAGGCGCTTGGCTGCAACCGATGCGTTGCCGACGATGAACATGCGGCTGTTGTCTCCGTGATAACCATCCTTGATCACGGTGATGTCGATATTGATGATGTCGCCGTTCTTGAGCACCTTGTCGCCGGGAATGCCATGGCAGACCACGTGGTTGATCGAGGTGCAGATCGACCCGGTGAACGCCGGGTATCCCGGGGGCTGATAGCCCAGAGTCGCGGGCACGGTGCCTTGAACATTGACCATGTAGTCATGGCACAGCCGATCGAGCTCCCGAGTGCTGATGCCAGCCTGCACGTGCGGAGCGATGAAGTCGAGCGCCTCGGACGCGAGGCGCCCTGCGATTCGCATCTTCTCAATCTGTTCGGGGGTTTTGATGACGATGGCCATGGACGCTCGGAAGGGCCTAGTTTGGCGGTAAGTCGTTGAATTTGTTATAGTAGTGGATTGCCGTAGTCATTTTGCTGAAAGCCATTGGGTGCCAACCAACTCAAAGGCCCTTGAGACTGCAGGCAATTCGCGTGACCCGGGTGCGATGGGTCCGGCTCAGGAAAGCAAATCCTCGCCGGGTGTCGCCCGGGCCATCAGACCCAACCCACCGCAAGGAAATCAGTCATGTCCGTGACCATGCGTCAAATGCTGGAAGCCGGTGTCCATTTCGGCCACCAAACGCGCTTCTGGAACCCCAAGATGGCTCCCTATATCTTCGGCCATCGCAACAAGATTCACATCATCAACCTTGAGAAAACGCTCCCGATGTACGAGGAAGCGCTCAAGTTTGTCCGCCGTCTTGCTGCAAACCGCGGCACGATCATGATGGTCGGCACGAAACGCCAGGCAAAGGAGATCGTCGCTGAA
>DASSQC010000386.1:0-4540 GCA_035702705.1 Burkholderiaceae bacterium
AGCGCGCGCCCGAGGCCGAGCATGATGCCGCCGATCACACCGGTCTTGGTGTAGGGCAGGACCACCTTCCAGACCACCTCCCAGGTGCTGGAGCCCAGACCATAGGCCGCCTCCTTGAGCAGGGCAGGCGTCACTTCGAACACGTCACGCATCACGCTGGCGATGAAGGGGATGATCATGATCGCAAGGATGATGCCGGCGCACAGCAGGCCGATACCCACGGGCGGACCCTGCACCAGCGCACCGATCAGGGGCCAGTTGCCCAAGGCGTTCTGCAGGGGAATCTGCACGTAGGTCGAGAAGATGGGCGCGAAGACCAGCAGGCCCCACATGCCGTAGACGATGGAGGGAATGGCGGCAAGCAGCTCGATGGCCGTGCCCAGCGGACGACGCAGCCAGGCCGGCGAGAGCTCGGTCAGGAACAGTGCAATGCCGAAGCTCACCGGAATGGCGATCACCAGTGCGATCGCAGAGGTCACCAGCGTGCCGTAGATCGGGATCAGCGCACCGAACTCCTTGGCCGGCGGGTCCCAGGTCGATGTCGTGTAGAACTTCAGGCCGAAGGTGCTGATCGACGGCCATGAGGCCACGACCAGTGAACCGATGATGGCTGCCAGCAGCGCCAGCGTGATGATTGCTGCAATGCGTGTCGCATGCAGGAACAGGAAGTCCAGCCACTGCCCTCTTGACCGGCTTTGTGCCGCCTGGGCACTTGTGATGCTCATACCCACCCCCAATGGGATCCAACTAGAAATGCATAACCGGGCTTGAGTGACTTCACCCAAGCCCGGTTGTCAACTGACACTTAGCGGCCGGCCCAGACGGCCTTTCCTGCCGCATCCTTCACGCTGTCCGCCCAGAGCTTGCGGATCAGCGGCTCCACGGTGTCGGGCATCGGCACATAGTCCAGATCGGTCGCGGACTTGTCGCCGTTGCGCAGTGCCCAGTCGAAGAACTTGAGCACTTCGGCGCCGTTGGCGGGCTTGTCCTGCGTCTTGTGCATCAGGATGAAGGTGGCACCCGTGATGGGCCATGCACCCTGGCCCGGCTGATCCGTCAGGATCTGGCCGAAGTTCTGGGCCCAGTTCGCGCCTGCCGCTGCGGCACGGAAGGAGGTGTCATCAGGCGACACGTACTGGCCGGCGCGGTTCTGCATCTGCGCAAAGGGCATCTTGTTCTGGCGGGCGTAGGAGTACTCGACATAGCCGATCGAGCCCGGCAGGCGCTGCACGAAGGCAGCCACACCCTCATTGCCCTTGCCGCCCAGCCCCGCAGGCCAGTTCACACTGGTGCCTTCGCCGACCTTGCTCTTCCACTCGGCAGAAATCTTGGACAAATAGTTCGTGAAGATGAAGGTCGTGCCGGAGCCGTCGGCGCGGCGCACCACGGCGATGTTCTGGTCAGGCAGCTTCACGCCGGGGTTCAGTGCAGTGATGGGAGCTTCATTCCACTTCTTGATCTTGCCCAGGTAGATGTCGGCAAGGACCGGGCCGGTGAGCTTGAGCTGGCCGGGCTGCAGACCGGGCACGTTCATGATGGGCACGACACCGCCCATGGCGATGGGAAACTGGATCATCCCGGCTTTATCGAGGTCGGCCTGGCTCATGGGCGCGTCGGATGCACCGAAATCCACCGTCTTGTTCGTGATCTGGCGGATGCCGCCCGACGAGCCGATCGACTGGTAGTTGATGCGCACACCAGTGGCCTTGTTGTAGTCAGCGGCCCACTTGGAATAGAGCGGCGCCGGGAAGGTGGCGCCTGCGCCGGTGATTTCCTGGGCGAATGCGGCAGGCGCCGTCGCGGTCAGGCTCACCAATGTGCCGGCGGCCAATGCACTGAACAGTTTCTTCATCGTCATCCTCTATGGGTTCGGCAGGGATTGAGACGGATTGTGACGGTCGAATATGACATCGAGGTGACACATCGATTCGCGCCGCCCCGAAGCACATCCAGCGCGGCATGAACGGTCATCGAATTGTCACGCGAAATCCCTATTGTCCGGGCTGACGTCGCAACTTGCGCGACGTTGACCGATAAACCTAGGAGAACACCCACATGAACCGCCGCAATCTGCTGCTCGCAGTCAGCGCCCTGGCCCTTGCAGCCTGCGCCAGCACCCCTCCTGCGCCGACGACGATTGCTGAAACTGCCCAGCGCACGCCGGAACTGTCCACCCTGACCCGTGCGATCGGCGCAGCCGAACTGCAGGGCACCCTGGCAGGCCCAGGCCCCTTCACCGTCTTCGCCCCGAGCGATGCAGCGTTCGCCAAGCTGCCCAAGGAGCGTCTGGACGCCCTGCTGGCCAACAAGGACCAGCTGCGCGCCGTGCTGACCTATCACGTGCTGCCCGGCAAAGTCATGGCGGCTGACGTTCAGAACAGCCGCGTGAAGACGGTCAATGGCGCCGAAGTCAATCTGTCGAAGTCGGGTGATCTTGTCGGCTTCGAGGACGCTCTGGTGATCAAGGCCAACGTCAATGCCACGAACGGCGTCATCCACATCATCGACACGGTGATGCTGCCGCCCGCCCCGCGCCGCTGATTCCATTCCACACAGCACAACGGGCCGCCAGAGGACGCTCTGGCGGCCCGTTGTCTTTGGCACATCAGCATCGTTTCAGGACAAGTCTGCTCCTGACATGCACCAGGCCGGAAATCAGTCGAATCGCCCCAAAACCGGCATGGATCAAGCGGAAAGCCCCGCGTTCATATTCAAACGACAGTTGAAAATGCGAGCCCAGAGCGACGGTAATTCAAGAATGATTTGAAAATCGCCCAAGGCCCCTGGCCTCAATGTACCGCCACCTCGGCCGGCAGCGCGGCCGCGAGCTGGGCGCACAGCGACTCGGCGCGCTGCAACTCCTCTGCCTCGACCATGAGACGCAAGAGCGGCTCGGTGCCCGACGGACGGATCAGCACGCGTCCGGCCTGGCCCAGCTGGGCCTCCACGGCGGCCTGCGCATCGCGCAGCGGGGCGTGGCTCTTCCAGTCGAAGCCGGCCGGCAGTCGCACGTTCTTGAGCACCTGCGGCATCAGTCGCACCGGTGCCACCAGCTCCGCAAGACTGCGGCCTTGGTCACGCATGGCGGCCAGCACCTGCAGCGCGGCGATCGTGCCGTCGCCGGTCGAATGCCGATCGAGGAAGATCAGGTGGCCGGAGCTTTCGCCGCCATACAGCCAGCCGCGCTCGGCCAGACGCTCGAGCACATAGCGGTCACCCACCTTGGCCCGCTCGAATCCGATGCCGGCCTCGCGAAAGGCCGCCTCCAGACCGAAATTGCTCATCAAGGTGCCGACCACGCCCTCCACGGGCTGGGTGCGATGCCGGTCCATGGCCACGGCGTAGAGCAGTTCGTCGCCATTGAGCAGGCGGCCATCGGCGTCCACCATCTGCAGGCGATCGGCGTCGCCGTCGAGCGCAATGCCCAGATCGGCCTGGTGGTCGCGTACTGCTGCCTGCAGGGCCTGCGGATGCACAGCCCCCACGCCGGCATTGATGTTCATGCCGTTGGGTTCGCAGCCAATGCGGATCACGTCCGCCCCGAGTTCATGCAGCAATGCCGGCGTGACCTGATAGGCCGCACCGTGGGCGCAATCGACGACGACACGCAGCCCGCGCAGGTCCAGATGCGCAGGAAAGCTCGCCTTGCAGAACTCGATGTAGCGGCCGGCTGCGTCATTAAGGCGACGCGCCTTGCCCAGATCCGCCGAGGCAACGCAGCCCATCGGCTCGTCGATCATGGCCTCGATGCCCTGCTCGGTGTCGTCCGACAGCTTGGTGCCGCGCCCGTTGAAGAACTTGATGCCGTTGTCCTGGTAGGGGTTGTGGCTGGCGCTGATCACCACGCCGGCATCGAGGCGCATGGCGCGCGTGAGGTGCGCGACCGCAGGGGTCGGAATCGGTCCGGCCAGCAACACATCGGCGCCGGCCGCGATCAGACCCGACTCGAGCGCTGCCTCGAGCAGGTAACCCGATACCCGAGTGTCCTTGCCGATGAGCACTTGCGGCCGGCTGCCTGCCGGTTTGCCAGCCGCCAGGCTGCGACCTGCGGCATAACCCAGGCGCATGACGAAGTCGGGGGTCATGGGTGGCGTACCCACCGGGCCGCGTACGCCGTCGGTACCGAAATACTTTCTGCTCATTCCTGCTGCTTCACTTTAATGATGATGAATTGGCGCGGGCCGCCAGTTCAGCCGTGGACGGCACCTGCCTGATCATGCGACTGCACAGCCGCAAGCACCTTGAGTGCATCGACAGTGGGGGCCACATCATGCACTCGCACAATGCGCGCCCCGCGCTGCACGGCAACCACGGCCGCAGTCACCGAGGCGGCGACACGGTCTTTCACCTCGCGCCCGGTCAGGCTGCCGAGCATAGACTTTCTCGACAGACCGGCCAGCAATGGCAAAGGTTGTGCACCGTCGGCACTCATCACGCACACCTGGGCAAGGCTCGCCAGAAGGCTGAGGTTGTGCGCCAGAGACTTGCCAAAGCCGAATCCCGGATCGAGCACGATGCGTGCATCCACCACCCGTGCTCG
>DASSQC010000387.1:0-2542 GCA_035702705.1 Burkholderiaceae bacterium
CCTTCCAGCTCTTGGCCAGGGGCGTGCGGGCGGTGGAAACAATGACTGCGTCTTGCATGTGAATTCTCCGTGGGTGTCGTGCTGCGGCAAGTGCATCGGGCGAGGCTTCAGCCCTGCCCGGGGGCGTCGTCAATGCGCGCAGCGCAAGATCATTTCGCCATCCAGCTCAAACGAGCGGCTTGCCTTCGGCCAACAGCTTCATCAGCAGCGGGGCCGGCGTCCAGAAAGTTGCGTCTGCCCCCGGCTGGCTGCCGAAGCGCTTCATGTCCGTGACGACGTTGTGCAGCCCCACGGTATCGGCGTAGCACAGCGGGCCGCCGCGCCAGAGCGGGAAGCCGTAGCCGGTCAGATACACCATGTCGATGTCGCTGGCCTTGCTGGCAATGCCTTCCTCCAGGATGTGCGCAGCTTCGTTCACCAGTGCATACACCAGGCGGCCGACGATCTCGTCATTGCTGATTTTCCGCGGCGTGATGCCGGCATCGGCACGATGCTTCTCGACCAGCTCCTTGACCACCGGCGAAGGCAGCGCATCGCGCTTGCCGGGCAGGTAGTCGTACCAGCCGGCGCCGGTCTTCTGGCCAAAACGGCCGAGTTCACAGAGCTTGTCGCCCACCTTGCTGTACTGCAGGTGCGGCTGCTCGACATAGCGGCGTTTGCGGATGGCCCAGCCAATGTCGTTGCCCGCGAGGTCGCTCATGCGGAACGGGCCCATGGCGAAGCCGAACTTCTCGATGGCGCGGTCCACCTGCTCGGGGCTGGCGCCCTCCTCCACCATCTGCAGGGCCTGGCGGCTGTACTGCTCGATCATGCGGTTGCCAATGAAGCCGTCGCATACGCCGCTGACCACTGCCGTCTTGCGGATGGTCTTGGCCACCTTCATGACGGTGGCGAGCACGTCCTTGGCGGTGGCTGCGCCGCGCACCACCTCCAGCAGCTTCATGACATTGGCCGGGCTGAAGAAGTGCATGCCGACCACGTCCTGCGGCCGCTGGGTGAAGCCGGCAATCTTGTTGACGTCCAGCGTGGAGGTGTTGGACGCCAGGATCGCGCCGGGCTTCATGATGGCGTCGAGCTGCTTGAAGACCTTTTCCTTGACACCCATGTCCTCGAACACGGCCTCGATCACGAGATCCGCGTCCTTGATGTCCTCGTAGCTGGTGGTGGTGCTCAGCAGGGCCATGCGCTGCTCAAGCTTCTCCTGCTTGAGCTTGCCCTTCTTGACCTGCCCTTCGTAGTTCTTGCGCATGATGCCGACGCCGCGCTCAAGCGCCTCGGCACTCATCTCCAGAATGGTGACGGGGATGCCGGCATTCAGGAAGTTCATGGAGATGCCGCCCCCCATGGTCCCGGCGCCAATGACGGCGACCTTCCTGATCTCGCGCACCGGCGTGCTTTCCGGCACGTCGGGGATCTTGCTCGCGGCGCGCTCGCCGAAGAAGGCATGGCGCAAGGCCTTGCTCTCCGGCGTCATCATCAGCGCGATGAACTGCTCCTTCTCGAAGTTCAGGCCGTCATCAAACGGCTTCTTGACGGCGGCTTCCACGCAGTCCACACACTTGACCGGCGCGGGGAAATTCTTCGCGATGGCGCGCACCGTGTTGCGGGCGAACTGGAAGTAGCCGTCGGCCTCGGCGTGCGTGGCGGGCAGATTGCGTACCAGCGGCAAAGGCCGCTTGTCGGCCACGTCGTTGGCAAAGGCCAGCGCCTCTTCGGCCAGCGTCTCGACACTCTTGCTGATCTTGTCGAACAGCTTCTGGCCGGGCGCCATCGCCAGCAACTCGCTCTTGACGGGCTCGCCGCTGACGATCATGTTCAGTGCGTTCTCCACGCCGAGCGCGCGCGGCAGGCGCTGCGTGCCGCCAGCACCGGGCAGCAGGCCCAGCTTCACCTCGGGCAGAGCAATCTGCGCGCCGGGTGCGGCGATCCGGTAGTGGCAGCCCAGCGAAAGCTCCAGTCCGCCGCCCATGCACACCGTGTGGATGGCGGCGATCACCGGCTTGGCGCTGAGCTCCACGGTGCGGATGCAGGCGTGCAGATCGGGCTGCAGCGCCATCTTGGGGGTGTTGAATTCGCGGATGTCGGCGCCGCCGGAGAAGGCCTTGCCGGCGCCCGTGATGATGATGGCCTTGACGGCGGGGTCTGCGTTGGCGCGCTCGATGCCTTCGCACAGCGACTTGCGAGTCTCGTAGCCCAGGCCGTTGACCGGCGGGTTGTCGAGCGTGATGACGGCGACGGCGCCGTGAAGAGCGTATTTGGCGGTCATGAATTCTCCTGGGACGGTGTTCAGCGCTCGCGCAGCCTGTCGCCCGGCGCTGATTTATCTCGGCCAGCGTACCGCAAAAAGCACGATCGTTCGGTTTGCAATCGCGCCGGGGACGCGACACCCGTCAGACGCGAGAAAATCACCAAATCGGCCAGAAACATTCAACCGTCATTTCGCGGCTTGATCGGCTTCCGGCAGGCGATATCTGCCGACAGGCTCAATCAAAAAGAGCCATTTTCGGCCAGCAAACTGGGGGCCAGCTAGACCTCCAGCCAC
>DASSQC010000388.1:0-3619 GCA_035702705.1 Burkholderiaceae bacterium
GTCATGCAGCGCCGGCGCACCCAGCATCAGGCCGGCCGGCAGGCTGTTCGTGCGCATCGGCAACGTGAGCGCGCAACCATCGAGCAGGTTGAACAGCAGGGTGTTGCGCAGCATCAGGCGGTTGGCGGCAAAGTAGGCTGCATCATCGGCCAGCGCGGCAATCTCCGGCGCCACCCGCGGCACCGTGGGCATCACGAAGGCATCACAACCCTGCAGCGCCGCCTGCACCGCCGCCTGCCAGCGCTGCCGGGCGTGCAGCGCCGCGGCATAGTCCAGCGCGCTGATCTGCGCACCGCCGGCAATGCGCGTGGACACGCGCGGGTCGTAGGCGGCTGCTGCGCGGGCCAGCAGGGGTGCGTGCCACTGAAAGCTCTCGTAGGCCGCAATCACGCCCTGCGCTGCGAGCGCCGCATCGGCAAAGGGGGCAAGCTCGGCGCGAGCAATCTGCACGCCGGCGGCCTGCAAACGCTCGATGCTGGTGGCAAAGGCCTGCGCCACGGTGGCATCGAGTTCGTCCAGGACCAGCGTGGTTGGGATGAGCAGGCGGATCTGCCCGGGCGCCGGCGGCGTGCAGCGCAGGGGCGCATCGGCCAGCACGGCATCCATGCGAATGCAGTCCGCGAGCGTGTGCGCGATCGGGCCGATCGAATCGAGGCTGGCCGCCAGTGGCAGGCAGCCGTCCATGGGCACGCGCCGCGCCGTGGGCTTGAAGCCGACCAGCCCGTTGAGCGCCGCCGGAATGCGCACCGAGCCACCGGTATCCGTGCCCACGGCCGCCAGCCCCACGCCCAGCGCCACGCCGACCGCCGCGCCGCAGGACGATCCGCCGGGGATGCGTGCGACCGCCGCGTCCGCGGCATTGGCTGGTGTGCCCCAGTGCGGGTTCAGCCCCAGACCGGAGTAGGCGAACTCCGTCATGTTGGTGGTGCCGATGATGGCCGCGCCGGCTGCGCGCAGGCGTGCCACCACGGTCGCGTCGCGCTCGGCAGGCGCCGCCGCGGCGGGGCCGTCGAGCAGGACCTTCGAGCCGGCGGTGGTCACGCTGCCCGCCATGTCGAAGAGGTCCTTCACCGTGACTGGAATGCCGGCCAGCGCACCGGCGGACGTCGTGGCCGGGGTCTCAAGGCGGCGAATCAGCACGTGGGCTGCGCGCGGGTCTGCGGCGGCCTGTTGTGCCTGCGCCCAGGCTGCTGCGGGTGTTGCAACACCGGCCGCAAACTGCGACAGCAGCGTGTCGATCCGGCTGCCCGGGCCGACGGTGGCAGATGTACCGTGCGGGTGTGTGCTGTGTGCTTCCATCCACGGATTTCATCACGCCATGCCGCCTGCTGCGCCTGCCCGGACGGGCTTGTCCACCGACCCCTTCATCGAGCACCTGCTGGAGCTGCTCGCCCCGGCGGCTGCGGGCGCGCCACTCAAGGCGCGCCGCATGTTCGGCGGCTGGGGCATCAGCTGGGACGGCCTGTCGATCGCCATCGTCGCAGACGGCCGCTTCTACCTGAAGACCGACGCGCAGACCCAGACGCACTTCCGCGAGGCCGGCTGCCAGCCCTTCACCTACGAGGCGAAGGGCAAGCGCATGGAGATGAGCTACTGGACTCCGCCCGACGAGACCATGGACGCGGCGCACCTGATGACGCCCTGGGCACGCAAGGCCATCGAGGCGGCACTGCGTGCGGCCAATGCAAAGGCTGCGGTCAAGCCAGTAGCCAAGAAAGCGGGGGTGAGGAAGGCCGCGAAGAAGACGGTGGCCAAGACGGCGCCGACAAAGAAGCACGGCGCTACATGAGTTGGATGGATCATTCAAAGGTGCTTTCCGCTTGTCTGGCGCGGGTCTTCAGCCGATTTGCCTTGGAGAGCCGCATGAATGCTGGATCTGGCATCTCGAATTTCATGCCCCTTTCTGCTCCGCGTCAGCCCCGTTGCGCCACCGACTCGGTCTAATGCCACGATGAGCGACTTTCTTTTGGTTCACGGCGCCTGGCACGGCGCATGGTGTTGGCGCGATGTCCTGCCCCGGCTGCGTCACGCCGGCCACACGGCCCATGCGGTGACGCTGACCGGGGTGGGCGAGCGCGCGCACCTGCTCAGCCCCGCAGTCACGCTGCAGACGCATATCGATGACGTGATCGGCGCGATCGAAGCCGAGGAGCTGCAGGACGTGATTCTGGTGGGCCACAGCTATGCCGGCCTGCTGATCACGGCCGTGGCCGACCGGCTGGGTGATCGCATCCAGACCCTGGTCTATGTGGATGCCGTGGTGCCTGCCCCCGGCGAAAGCTGGTCGTCCACACACACGCCGGAGACGGTGGCCGGGCGTCTGGAGGCGGCGCGCGCCACGGGTGGGCTGTCCTTGCCGCCGCCGGACGCGAGTGTCTTCGGGCTTGCGGGTGAGGCGCGCGACTGGGTGAACCGCCGCCAGACGCCGCACCCCTTCGCCGTGTACCAGGCGCCAGTCGCGTTTGATGTCCTTCGGGTCGGCCGCCGCCGCCGCGTGTTCATCGACTGCACCCAGCCCGCGCTGGCCACGATCGCCGAAAGCCGGCGCCGGGTGCGGCGCGAGCCGGGCTGGCAGGTGCTGGAGCTGGCCACCGGTCATGATCCGATGGTGAGCGCGCCCGCGGCGCTGGCGGCATTGCTGCTGGCGCAGGTCGAGTGAGCGATCCGCCGCGAGTGCGTGCCCGCCACACAAGGATCGAGGGCACGCGAAGCGCCGGCCTGTGCGCGTGGGTGCGGCCCGGGCCGATGGGATAATCCCGCACCATGAGATTGCAGTTCACGAAGATGCAGGGCGCGGGCAATGACTTTGTCGTGCTCAATGCACTTCAGCGGCCGCTCGATCTGAGTGCCGATCAATTCCGCAGGCTGGCCGACCGGCGCTTTGGCATTGGTGCCGACCAGTTCCTGATCGTCGGCCCGGCCGCCGACCCCGCCCACGACTTTTCCTACCGAATCGTCAATGCCGACGGCGGCGAGGTGGAGCATTGCGGCAACGGGGCGCGCTGCTTTGTGCGCTACGTGCGCGAGAAGGGCCTGACGAGCAAGTCCAGCGTGCTCGTGGAGGTGAGCTTCGGCGTGATCGAGCTCACCGAGGCAGCAGACGGCAGCGTGACCGTGCAGATTGCCGTGCCGCGCTTCGCGCCGGCCGACATCCCCTTCAACCCGAACGGCCTGAGCACACGCAGCCAGGGCGCGAGCACGCTCTATGGCTTGCCGGTGGGTGAGCACACGCGCTGGGTGGGCGTAGCCAATCTGGGCAATCCGCATGCCGTGCAGGTGGTGGAGGACGTGGACAGCGCGCCGGTGGAGGCCGAGGGCCCGTTGATCGAGGCGCATGCCGCCTTTCCGGCGCGGGTCAATGCGGGCTTCATGCAGATCATCGATGCGCAGCACATCCGCCTGCGCGTGTTCGAGCGCGGCGTGGGCGAGACGCTTGCCTGCGGCACGGGCGCGGTGGCGGCGGTGGTGTGCGGGATTCAACAGGGGCTGCTGAAGAGCCCGGTCACGGTGGAGGCGCGCGGCGGCGTGCTGGCCGTGCGCTGGGCCGGGCAGGGCGAGATGGCGTATCTAAGCGGTCCGGCCGTGACCGTGTTTGAGGGGGAAATCGACGTATGAGTAC
>DASSQC010000389.1:0-2805 GCA_035702705.1 Burkholderiaceae bacterium
AGGCCGTGGCCGGGTGTCTTTCTGGCCGCATCACGACACTGATCCCTTCGGGCGAGCTGGAAGCCGCCGCCGGCCTGAAGTTCAGCCCCGAGGCCAGCCGCATCATGATCTGCGGCAATCCCCAGATGGTCGAGGACACCCGCGAAGTGCTCGGCAAGCTCGGCCTGAAGACGAGCCGCCGCGGCGCACCCGGCCAGCTGGCCCTGGAGAACTACTGGTAGGCCACAAGGCAGCGTCTGCATTGCACTGCAGCAAGCCTGGCGTCAGGCTGGTGGGCAAAGCTGCAAGGCGCTGAACCGGCTTGATCGAGAACCTGCAAGCGCAATGCAGTCGCCCCGCAGAAACCTGCAAATCTCTCAAACAGGGTCACCCGCCGCGGGGGATCGTCCGCGTCAAGGCAGAAGTGGCGGCGCAGGCGTCGGTTGTTTGATTTGTCGCCCGCTTTGCTGCACCGCATAATCGGCCCAAACCCATACCCATTTCAGGGGATCCGACCATGCTCTACCAGGTCTACGAGTTCCAGCGCAGCATCCTCAATCCGCTCACGGCCTTCGCCCAGGCGCAGGCGCACTGGCTCAACCATCCCATGAACCCGTTCCTGATCAACCCGCTGAATCGGCGGGTGGCGGCGGGCTACGAGCTGCTCTACCGCCTGGGCAAGGAGTACGAAAAGCCGCAGTTCGGGCTCGAGTACACCCGGGTGGATGGCGTGGAATACGCCGTGGCCGAGGAAGTGGTGGCGCGCAAGCCCTTCTGCCGCGTGCTGCGCTTCAAGAAGCTCGATGCCGAGCATCTGAGCCAGCCCAAGGTGCTGATCTTCGCGCCCCTGTCCGGGCACTTCGCCACCCTGCTGCGCGACACCGTGCGCGCCATGCTGCCGGACTTCGACGTCTACATCACCGACTGGGCGGACGCCAAGATGGTGCCGCTGTCCGCAGGGCGCTTCCATCTGGACGACTACGTGGCCTACTGCATCGAATTCATGCAGCGCCTGGCCCCCAACCTGCACGTGATGAGCGTGTGCCAGCCCACCGTGCCGGTGATGGCGGCCGTCTCCATCATGTCCACACTGAAGGATCCCAAGCGCCCCATCAGCATGACCATGATGGGCGGCCCGATCGACCCGCGTCAAAGCCCCACGCAGGTCAACAACCTGGCCACCACCAAGCCCTTCGACTGGTTCGAGCTCAACGTGATTGCCACCGTGCCCGAGAAGTACCCGGGCGCCGGGCGCCGCGTGTACCCCGGCTTCCTGCAGCATGCGGGCTTCGTGGCCATGAATCCGGACCGCCACTTCAACAGCCACTGGGACTTCTATCAGGACCTCGTCAAGGGCGATCTCGATGACGTCGAGGCCCACCGCAAGTTCTACGACGAGTACAACGCCGTGCTCGATCTGGATGCGGACTACTACCTCGCCACCATCAAGACCGTGTTCCAGGACCACGCCCTGCCCAAGGGCACCTGGGACGTGATGGTGAAGGGCACGCCGCAGCGCGTGCGCCCGCAGGACATCACCGACGTCGCCCTGCTCACGGTGGAAGGCGAACTCGACGACATCTCCGGCCCCGGCCAGACCCAGGCCGCGCACGGCCTGTGCACCGGCATCCCGGCCAGCATGCAGCAGGACTTCGTCGCTCAGGGCGCAGGCCATTACGGCATCTTCAGTGGCCGCCGCTGGCGCGAGATCATCTACCCCGTGGTGCGCGACTTCATGCACAAGCACGAGGCCAAGAGCCGCAGCAAGAAGCGCCAGCCTGCATAAGGCGCGCCACCCGGCACGCACGCCGCTGGCGGTCATGTGCCTTCTCCAGGCCGCCGCGCTCGGCGACGTGCATTGAAGCTGCGCTCGATCGGCCCGCCGAGCGCGCTGGCCGACCAACCTGCCGGCTCGTCTGGCGTGCTGCATGCGCCGAACCAGCCGCAGCAGCACACACACGACCCTGTCGCGCGCTGCCAAAGGAAGCATCTGCACAATTGACCGCTGCGCCAAGCTGCGCTTAGCCTTCGCGCACCTGCTCAAGTCGCAGAGCGCGCGGTGCGCCCTGCGGCCAGCCACAACACTGGAGATCAAGATGCACGCTGCCCTCGTCCGTACCGTCGCCGCCCTCACCGTCACCTGTGTGCTCGGCACCAGCCTGCCGATGGCCGCCTACGCCCAGGCGGTCCAGGCCCCGGCCACAAGCTCGGTCAGCGCCGGCATCATCGACACCGAAGCCGTGGCCGCCAGCCAGGCCACCCTGGCCCAGCGCGAGCACCTGAAGAGCCTGTTGGCCCGCGACGAAGTGCGCGCCGCCCTCACCGAGCGTGGCGTGGACCTCGCCCAGGTGCAGGCCCGCGTGGACGCCCTGACCGACGACGAGGCCGCCCGCATTGCCGCGCAGATCGACCAGATGCCCGCCGGCGCATCCGACATCCTGGGTGTGCTCTTCACGATCTTCATCATCCTGCTGGTAACCGACATCCTCGGCCTGACCAAGGTGTTCCCGTTCACGCGCTCGGTCCGTTGATCCGCAGCGACCTGTCCAACGCGCCCGACCGGAGAGGTCGGGCGTTTTACTTTCTGCCCGGTCGGCTCAGCCACGTGCTTGGCCTTCTGCTCGGTCGGCTCAGCCGGGCGATGCGCCGTGCAGCGCACCTGCGCACGCTCGCCCTGCTCCTTGCCGCGCCCCTGCTGCTGGCCGCCTGCGCCGCGCCGCAGACCAGCCGCCTGCTGTCCGAAGGCGCGGCACTGGCGCCGGCGCAGATTGCGCAGGTGCCCTTCATCCCCCAGGCCGAACTCCAATGCGGCCCCGCGGCCACGGC
>DASSQC010000390.1:0-2844 GCA_035702705.1 Burkholderiaceae bacterium
CGTCTGCCCGTGGAGCAGATGCCCGATGTGTCGCCACCCGGCGCCTACATCGAAACCCGCTACCCCGGCGCCTCGCCCGAGGCCGTGATGCAGGAGGTCACCCGCCCCATCGAGGAGGCGGTCAACGGCATCGCCGGGGTCAAGCGCATCATGTCCAACAGCTGGGAGGGGCAGAGCGGCGTCAACGTCGAGTTCAACCTGAACACCGACATGAACCGCGCGGTGCAGGAGATCCGCGACCGCGTGGCCGGCGTGGCCAGCGGCTTCAACCGCGATGTGAAGGCGCCCACCGTCTGGCGCTGGAACAACGACAACTCCTCGCCCATCACGGTGCTCAATCTCAAGAGTGCAGACCGCGGTATCCGCGAGCTGTCGATGATTGCCGACCAGACCGTGGTCAAGCGCCTGCAGCGGGTCGGCGGCGTGGCCCGCGTGGATGCCTGGGGCCTGGCCTCGCGTCAGGTGGTGGTGCAGCTCGATCCGGTGCGCCTGAAGAGCTACGGCATCACGCCGGCACAGGTCAGTGACGCCCTGCGCGCGGCCAATGCCGACTTCCCGGTGGGGCTGCTGACCAATGCCACGGGTGAAGCCATTGTGCGGGTGGAAGGCAAGACCCGCGACCCCAAGGCCCTGGCCGATATCCCCATCATGCGCAACGCCAGCATGACGCTCACACTGGGCGATCTGGGGCGGGTGGTCGAAACCGAGCGCGAGCAGATGTCGATGAGCCGGATCGACGGCAAGCCGGCGGTCACGGTCAACATCTTCAAGATGCAGGACGCCAACATCGTCGAAACCGGCGAGGGCGTGAAGGAGGCCGTAGCCGAGCTCAAGAAGTCCCTGCCGCCCGGCATCGAGCTGGAGGTGCTCTACGCCAACAGCGACTGGGTCAAGGACTCGCTCAACGGCGTGAAGCGCACGATTCTCGAAGGTGCGCTGCTGACCGTGGCCATCGTCTTCCTGTTCCTGAAGAGCTGGCGCAGCACCATCATCACCGGGCTGACGCTGCCGGTGTCGGTCATGGCCTCGTTCATTGCGGTGTATGCCTGCGGCTTCTCGCTGAACTTCATGACCATGATGGCGCTGTCCTTGTGCATCGGCCTGCTGATTGACGATGCCATCGTGGTGCGCGAGAACATCGTGCGCCATGTGCACATGGGCAAGGACCACCACACGGCTTCGCTCGAAGGCACGCAGGAAATCGGCCTGGCCGTGATGGCCACCACCTTTGCGATCTGCGCGGTGTTCGTGCCGATCGCCTTCATGAGCGGCATCATCGGCAAGTTCTTCTTTCCCTTCGGCATCACGGTGGCCGTGGCGGTGCTGGTGAGCCTGTTCGTCAGCTTCACCCTGGACCCGATGCTCTCGGCCGTCTGGAAGGATCCGCCCAGCAACCGCGTGGAGAGCATGCCGGTCATCGGTCACCTGCTGCGTGCCACGGACCGGGGCATGGATGCACTGCATCGCTGGTATGGCGGGTTGATCGAATGGATCTTCTCGCGCAAGCGCTTCGTGCCGCACATTCCGCTGTGGCTGCCCAAGCGCGGCTACCTGCGCTTGCTGGGCATTCCGGTGTGGGCGCGGCCGGTGGCTGATGGTGTGAAAGACCACACCCAGCCGCGGCGCTTCCGCCTGGCCACCATCACGCCACGTGGCGTGATCCTGTGGATCGGAGCCATGAGTCTGGTGGGTGCCTTCATGCTGGCGCCGGTGGTGGGCACCGAGTTCATTCCGCAGACCGACCAGGGCTTCACCAACATCAACATCCGCATGCCGGTGGGCACGAGCCTGGAGCGCGCCAATCAGAAGGTGGCGCAGCTCGAGGAGATCGTGCGTCAGGTGCCCGAGATCAAGAGCATGAGCACCTATGTGGGCACGGATACCGGCCGCAACAGCGCCAACATCAACATCAAGCTCACGGATCGCAAGGACCGCAAGCGCACGCAGAACGAGGTCGAGGCCGACATCCGCAAGCGCCTGTCGGTCATCCCCGGCACGGAGCTGTCGGTGGGCTGGAACCGGCCGATCTATGTGGGTGTGCTCGGCCCGGACCAGGCCGTGATCGATCAGCTGACGCTGGCTCTGTCCGAGCGGATCAAGAAGATCCCGGGCATCACGGATCTGGAGACCAGCGTCAAGCCGGGCATTCCGGCCTATGCGGTGCGCGTCAAGCCGGATGCCGCCAAGGAGCTGAACCTCACGCCCTCGCAGCTGGCCAGCAGCCTGCGCGCCTTCGTGCAGGGCGATGTGGCGACCTACTGGACCACATCGAGCGGCGAGAACGTCGAAGTGCAGCTGCGCCTGCCCAAGGACAGCCGCGAGAACATCTCGCAGCTTTCCGAGCTGCCGATCATGTACGCCAAGGACGGCACGGCCATCACCCTGTCGCGCGTGGCCGATGTGGTGCCGGTCAAGAACCCCGAGGTCATCAAGCGCCAGGACCTGCAGCTGCGCCAGGGCATCTACGCCGGCGTGGAAGGTCGTCCGGGCGGCGATGTGGGCCGCGATGTGCAGAAGGTCGTGGACGCCTTCGAGTTGCCGCCGGGCTACCGCTATGACGTGGGCGGGCAGACGCGCGAGCAGAACGAGGCCTTCATGGGCATGCTGCAGGCACTCGGCCTGGCGGTGATCTTCATCTACATCGTGCTGGCCAGCCAGTTCGGCAGCTTCATCCAGCCGATTGCGATCATGGCCTCGCTGCCGCTGTCGCTGATCGGCGTGATGATCGCGCTGCTGGTCACGGGCTCCACGCTGAACGTGTTCTCGATGATCGGCCTGGTGATGCTCATGGGCCTGGTGACCAAGAACGCCATCCTGCTCGTGGACTTTGCCAACCACGCCCGC
>DASSQC010000391.1:0-2574 GCA_035702705.1 Burkholderiaceae bacterium
CTGTTCCCGACACCGCGCCTGCAAGGTGCGGTGCTCTCCCAGGCCGTACCCGACCCCACGCGCGGCTCCCTCGCGGTCGTGCGCGAGTTCCGCCAGCTCTTCAACAAGTACTTCGCCGAAGCACCCACCCACGCCGCACTGGAAGGCTTCATCGCCGCCCGCCTCGTGGTGGAACGCCTGCGCACGGGTGGCGATGTACCCGACGCGCTTTCGCGCGGCACCGCCACCAAGGTCATCGACGTAGGCGGCCTGAGCTTCGACTACACGCGCTTCCCGCTGCGCGGCACCGAGTTCGCGGATCTGGCGATGATGCGCAAGGATGGGACCTTGGCGCAGTAGGCCGCGCTGAGCGCGCCCTGCGCTCAGGTGTACCAGCGCACCAGCGGCTCAGCCACACACACCGGCTTGGCCGCACCCTCGGCCTCGATGGTCACCTCGAACTTGAGCTGCGCGCCCTGCGTGGCAGGCGGCAAGGCCGGCACCGCCTGCACGTCGAGCAGCTTGAAGTGGGCGCGAATGCGCTTGCCGACAGCCAGCGGTGCCGGAAAGCGCACGCGGTCCAGGCCGTAGTTCACGCCCATCCTGAGCTGGTCCATCGGAAAACTCTGCTCGAAGAACATCGGGATCATCGAGAGCGTGAGAAAGCCGTGCGCCACGGTGGCACCGAACGGGCCGGCGGCTGCGCGCTCAGGGTGCACATGGATCCACTGCCGGTCCTCGGTGGCTTCCGCGAACGCATTGACGCGCGCCTGATCGATGGCGAACCAGTCGCTGACCACCAGGGTCTCGCCCACGCGCGCAGCCAACGCTGCAAGGTCAAGGACATCGGTGCGGGAGAACAGCTGCGCGGGCGCCGCGCCTGCGGCATGCACGCCGTGGAACTGAGGGGGAACGGTGGGCTCTGTCATGGACGAAGTGGGCAGGAAGGCGCTGCAGTCGTCAGCAGCGTGAAGGGATGCATCGCATAACATTAGCCGAGCAAAACAACCGGGTTGCGAGGCGGCTGAGCCCGCCGATCGCAGGGGTGATCAGGCACCGACCCACCCGAGCAGCGGCCACGCTGCCGGCCAAGGAGACCTTCGCACACGCATGAAACGCGGCTTCTACACCATCATGGCCGCGCAGTTCTTCAGCTCCTTGGCTGACAACGCGCTGTTCATCGCTGCCATCGCCCTCATCATGCAGCTCCAGGGCCCCGCCTGGATGACCCCCATGGTCAAGTGGGTGTTTGCGCTGTCCTATGTGCTGCTGGCCGCCTTTGTGGGCGCCTACGCCGACGCCAAGCCCAAGGGCACGGTGATGTTCCAGACCAATCTGGTCAAGATCGCCGGCTGCGCGCTGATGTTCTTCTATGACGCCTTCGGCATGACGGGGCTGCAGGGCGAGTACGTGGTGTTTCTCGCATACGCGCTGGTGGGGGTAGGCGCGGCAGCCTATTCGCCGGCCAAGTACGGCATCCTGACCGAGCTGCTGCCGCCCGAGGACTTGGTCAAGGGCAACGGCTGGATCGAGGCACTCACGGTGCTGTCGATCATCTTCGGCACGGTGCTCGGCGGCGTGCTCATCAGCCCCAAGATCTCTGCGATGCTGCTGGCGGTGGATCTGCCGCTGATTGACACCGGCATCGACACCCCGCCGGAAGCCGCCATCTGCGTGATCATGGTGCTCTACGGCATTGCCGCCGCCTTCAATCTCGCCATTCCGGACACAGGCGCCCGCTACCCCAGGCAGGAGCGCAACCCGGTGAAGCTGGTCAACGAGTTTGCCCACTGCGTGCGCACCCTCTGGAAGGACAAGCTCGGCCAGATCTCGCTGGCGGTGACCACCCTGTTCTGGGGCGCCGGTGCCACGCTGCAGCTGATCGTCATCGAATGGGGCCGCCAGCATCTCGGGCTGCCGCTGAACCAGGCTTCGATCCTGATGGGGGTGGCCGCGCTGGGCACCATCGTCGGCGCGGTGATTGCCGGCAAGTTCGTCACGCTCAAGAGCGCGCTGGCTGTGCTGCCGGTGGGCGTGGCCATGGGGCTGGTGGTGATGCTGATGCCGGTGGCCCACAGCATGCCGTTCGTCTACCTGCTGCTGATTGTCGTAGGCGGTCTGGGCGGCTTCTTCGTGGTGCCGATGAACGCGCTGCTGCAGCACCGCGGCCACGTGCTGCTCTCTGCCGGACACTCGATTGCCGTGCAGAACTTCAACGAGCAGCTCAATATCCTGGTGATGGTGGCGGCCTATTCACTGCTGCTTGGCCTGGGCCTGCACGTGAACACCATCATCGTCGTCTACGGCCTGCTGGTGGCGGGCCTGATGCTGGCCATCATGGCCTGGAACCGCGCCAACCACCGCGCCGATCCGAACCTCGATCGGCTGATCGGCTCGGCCAAGCACCACTAGGCACAAGGCACACCGAAAGCATCAATTTCGGCCCTCATTTCAAGTGCACGCAGAATGCCACTTGTCGCTCACCAGACAAGCGAAAAGCCGATATTGACCCGATACAAACCGGTCAATATCGGCCAGAAACGAGCCAGCAGCCCCGACTAGACTGGGTCACCCGCCAGATCATGCTCGTCGGCG
>DASSQC010000392.1:0-2950 GCA_035702705.1 Burkholderiaceae bacterium
GGCTCACCAGCTGCCGGCGTGCGCTCTCGGACAGATCTTCCGGATAGGCCGCCAGCACCCGCGGCCCGCCTTCGAGCAGCAGCACCTCGGCCGCGCGGGCGTCAAAGCGCCGGAACTCGCCCTGCAGGGTGTGGCGCGCAATCTCGGCCAGGGTGCCGGCCATTTCCACGCCCGTGGGCCCCGCGCCGATCACGACAAAGCGCAGGCAGGCCGCCCGGGCCGCCGGGTCGGTCTGGCGCTCGGCGCGCTCAAAGCTGGCCAGGATGCGGCTGCGGATGAGATGGGCGTCGTCCAGGGTCTTCAGGCCGGGCGCATGCTCGGCCCAGTCATCGCGGCCGAAGTAGCTGTGCGTGGCCCCCGCGGCCACGATCAGGTGGTCGTAGGGGATGCGCTCGGCCCCACTCGCGCCGTCGGCATCGATCAGCACCTCGCGCGCCGGCACATCGATACCGCTCACCTCGGCCAGCAGCACGGTGGTGTTGGCCTGCCTGCGCAGCACATGGCGGATGGGCGCGGCAATCGAGGGTGCCGCCAGGCCGGCTGTGGCCACCTGGTAGAGCAGCGGCTGGAACAGGTGATGGTTGGTGCGGTCCAGCACCGTCACGTCCACGGGCGCGTCCTTGAGCGCCTTGGCCGCCGCCAGCCCGCCGAAGCCGGCACCGATGATCACGATTCTGGGTCGGGTCATGCTCACCTCCGGCTCGCAGTATGCCAAGGGCCTGTTGACCCGACTTGTGCGAGTGTGAACCGGGCGCTGGGGCTGGCAGGCAAGGCGCAGCCCTGGCGCTACGCTGCTGCTTTCGCACCGAACCTCATGGCCCTCAAATCCACCATCTACAAGGCGAATCTGTCGATCGCCGACATGGACCGCAACTACTACGCGGACCATGCCCTCACCATCGCGCGCCACCCCAGCGAGAACGACGAGCGCATGATGATCCGCCTGCTGGCCTTTGCCCTGCATGCCGATGAGCGCATGGGCTTCGGCAAGGGCCTCTCCGACCCGGACGAGCCCGATGTGCTCACGCGCGACCTCACAGGCGCCATCACGCACTGGATCGAGGTGGGTCAGCCCGACGAGCGCGCCATCCTCAAGGCCTGCGGGCGCGCGCAGCAGGTCAGTGTGCTGGGCTACGCCAGCAGCACCGACATCTGGTGGCGCAACATCGAGAGCAAGCTCACGCGCACGCGCAATCTCACGGTGCAGAGCGTGGCGGCTGCGCAGAGCCAGGCCCTGGCAGCGCTGGCGGAACGGACCATGAGCCTGCAATTCAGCATCCAGGACGCCAGCGTCATGGTGACCAGCGAGCGCGGCAGCGTGCAGCTGGATGTGGTGCAGCTCATGACACCGAGAGTCGATTGAGCTGATGCTGCCCCGTCCTGGCGATGCCGGGCGATAGGCAAGGGCCGGCTTCTCGCGCATCATGGGCAGCATCCATCCATGCAGGGAGTGCGCAGATGAGCAAGGGCATCCGGCTCAGTGAGAAGTGGTTCCGCCGCGGGCTGTGGCTCGTGGCCCTGGTCTTTGCTGGCTTTCTGATCGGGCTGGGCGGGCTGATCGTCAGCGATCTGCCCCGCGTGGAGCAGCGCCTGGACACGGAGGCCTTCATCGACCGCGCGGCCGCCGCGCCGCTACGCGCCCGGCTCGAAGCCTTCGACAAGCAGCAGCGCGAACTCTCCGAGCAGCGCGAGCGTGCCCAGCTCGCCCTGACCACGGCGCGCAACGATGTGCGCGAGACGCAGGACACCTTTGCCAACTGGCTGGCCACGCGCGGCACCACCCAGAAGAGCGATCAGGACCCGGAAGTCATCGCCCGAACCAAGGCGCTGGACGGCCTGAAGGCCAAGGAGCGTGAGGCCCAGCGCGTGCTCGAAGGGATCGATGCGCAGCTGCTCGGGCTCATGCAGCAGCGCGGCGCCGCGCAACGTTCACTGGCCGAGCTGGAGTCCAGCGCCAGCACCCTGCTGGCCGCCGAGCGGCGCAAGCAGGAGCTGCGCGTGTTCGCCTACCGGCTTGCACTCACCCTGCCGCTGCTGCTGATTGCCGGCTGGCTGTTCGTGAAGAAGCGCAAGGGTCAGTACTGGCCCTTTGTCTGGGGCTTCATCTTCTTTGCGCTGTTTGCCTTCTTTGTGGAGCTGGTGCCCTATCTGCCCAGCTACGGCGGCTACGTGCGCTACATCGTGGGCATTGCGCTGACGCTCATCATCGGCCATTACGCCATCCGCGCCATGCAGCGCTATCTGGAGCGGCAGAAGCTGGCTGAAGCGCAGCCGGAGGTGCAGCGGCGCGAGAGCCTGAGCTATGACCACGCCATGGCGCGTCTGGCCAAGAAGGTCTGCCCGGGCTGCGAGCGCCCAGTCGATCTGGCCAACCCCGAGAACAACCACTGCCCGCATTGCGGCATCGGTCTGTTCGACCGCTGCGGCAAGTGCAACACCCGCAAGAACGCCTTTGCGCGCTACTGCCATGCGTGTGGCGAGCCGGCGGCGCATCAGGTGGCCGCCGAGTCGGCCTGAGCGCACCGAGCAACGCAAGGCTCGCGCGTGCCATGAAGAACACCGAGCGCTTCTCCAACCGCGTGCAGGCCTACCTGGCGGCGCGCCCCGGCTATCCCGTCGCGCTTGGCCCGACGCTCAAGCGGGTCTGCGCCCTGCGCGACGGCGACCTCGTCGCCGACCTGGGCAGTGGCACCGGGTTGAGCAGCCTGCCCTTCCTGCAGGCCGGGCTCTGCGTCGCGGGCGTCGAGCCCAATGCCGAGATGCGCGCCGCAGGCGAGGCGGCACTGCACCCCTGGGGTGCCCAGTTCCGAAGCGTGCCGGCGCCTGCCGAAGCGACGGGGCTCGCCGCCGGCAGCGTGCATCTCGCCGTGGCGGGCCAGGCCTTCCACTGGTTCGACAAGCCTGCGCTGGCCACCGAGCTGCGGCGGATCCTTGTCCCCGGCGCGCAGCT
>DASSQC010000393.1:0-3886 GCA_035702705.1 Burkholderiaceae bacterium
CGGCCGGGTTTCGGCGGTGGACAGCAGGCCGGCAATGGTCTGCATGGTCAAGGTATTCATCGACAGGCCCGTGCCGATGAGTGCGGCAGCTGCCAGCAGGCCCCAGGGGTGCGGGCCGAAGGTGGCGATCAGCACGCCGGCGAGTTCGATGACCAGGCCGATCCGCATCGGCAGCTTCGGTCCGACCCGGTCGGCCCAGCGACCCACGGGAATGGCGATCAGGAAGGGCAGCAGGCCGAACAGGCCGATGGCCAGACCCACGAAGGCCGCAGAGGCGCCGCTGCCCAGCGCGGCCAGAGAGAGGGTGACCCGTGCACCGGTCAGGGCCGTGTGGGCCAGCACCGTGCAGGTGATCAGCGCGAGGAAGGCTCTTGTCTGTGTGGGGTCCACCGCGCCGGGTGGAGCACCGTATGGAGCCGCGGGGAGGGCCACGATCCAGGAGGAAAAACTCAGTGACGCCATTGTGACAATGGCGTGATTTCGTCGCAATGCGAAAAGGCCCGCCGGTCGGGCGTATTTCGTGTGTTTCCGATCAATTCGCGGCTGGACTGCCGGGGCGGACCGGCCGGATGCCCGCCGGAGCGGGCGGCTGGTCCGCCGGCCCTGCGCGCTCCGCCAGCCAGGCCAGCAGCCTCGGTTGGATGGCAGTCAGGCTGCGATACGCCAGCACCTGCGCGCTCATGCTGGCCACCGCGGCGTGCGTGGCCGCGGCAGCCTGCGGGGTGGCAATCGCCTGTGCCATCGGCTCGATCATCAGGCGGATGCAGAACACGGCCTGGGCCGGGGCGGCACCCTGATCGGCCGGCGGCACGGGAATGAAGCTCTGGTGCTCCACCCGGGCCCAGAGCCGGTCGCCGAGGGATGACAGGTCTGCCTCCAGCGGCCAGACGCGCGGTGCGGCGCGCCGGGGGTGACCATCGAAATGCGGGCTGGGCTGGAAGGTCCAGACATTGCGCTGCCAGCGTTCGCTGCCGGTCACCAGGCGGGCGAGGGATTCGCTGGCCTTGATGAGCAGGGCATTGTCGGCCACCGGCATGTGGGCGGCGGCAAAAGGCAGGCCGATCTTGTCTTCGGGCGCCCAGTGCGAAGGCACGCAGACCGAAAGCACCTGCAGCTGCGTGGTGCTGCCGTCCAGCACGGCGAGGTCTTCGCGCACGGCCAGGGCAAACAGCGCCCAGCGGCGGCGCATCGGGTCGGCGTCAAAACGCGCCAGCGCGGCCGCCACGCCGGCGGGGGCGCGCGGCCCCAGCGCCAGCGCGCCGCTGCTCAGGTCGAGCGCGGCGTCCAGCCGTGCCAGATGCAGGCGGTCGCCGTCGAGCCGCGCGTGCTGCGGTGCGTCCTGCGCCAGCCGGGCGGCAAAGGCGCGGGCTGCCGGCGTGCCATCAAAGCCCAGAGCGAGCAGCACGGTCTGCTCGGGATGGCCGAGCGCGGCGAGCTTTTCGGCAAACAGGCGATCAGCCGGATCGAGCGCGCTGAGGTTGGGCGCGTCGTCCGGCATGCGCGACAGCCCCGGCTGCATGCGGAACGGGGCGGCAAGGCGGGCAAAGTCGAAGTCCATGGGGCGCGATTGTCGCCGCGCGCAGCAGCCGCACAACCCGCCCCCTGCGTCTCGCTTGTCTGGCGCGCGTCTTCAGCGCATATGGCCCGGAAGGCGCGTCCGGCAATGATCTTCAGGCCACCCCTCTGAAGATTGCCGTCTGATGCGGCGCTTGGGGGGGTCTGTCCGAAGATCCGCGCCAGACAAGCGGGTTCGGCCCGGGCTCGGTGCGGCCCGGGCGCGTGCACGCGCTCACAGGGTCTTGAGCAGGCTCTCGGCCTCGTCGCGCAGCTTCTTGGGCAGACCGGGCTGCATGGCCAGGGCGCGCGTCAGCTGGGTGCTGGCGCGGGCCTTGTCCCCGAGGGTGCTGAGGCACTGCCCCAGCCGGAAGTGCGCCTGGGCGCGCGCCTTCATGGAAAGCGAACGCTCGTACATGGGCACGGCATCGCTGCATCTGCCCTGTTCGTGCAGGGTGCGGCCCACGCCGTACGGGCCCCACTCGCTGTCGGGGTAGCGCCTCATGACTTCGTTGTAGATGCGCGCGGCATCGGCCCAGCGCTTGGTGCCGGCGTACTGGTTGCCCACGGCGAAGATCAGGCTGCGTTGCTGGTCCTGCAGATCGGGATCGTCGCCCACGACGGTACGCAGCGCGATCGCCTCGGCCTCGGCGGTCTTGTCGTCGCTCAGCAGCAGGTTGGCGCGCATGAGTGCGCCGGCGGCAGGCAGCACCCTGGCCGTGTCCTCGGCCAGATCGCGGGCCTTGCCCTTGCCCCCGCCGACGATGCCCGGCGCCTGCAGGTAGTACTGCAGCAGATTGAAGCGGGCGTCGGTGAATTTCGGATCCAGCTCGACGGCCGTCTTGAAGGCGTCGCGGATGCGGTGGGCGTAGCCCATGGCCGACATGATGCCGGCCGAGATGGCCTTGGTGCCGAGTGCACCGCCCAGGCTGTTGTGGCAGAGCGCCGTCTTGGGGTTGGCTTCCACGCAGCGTTCGGCCAGCTTCACGGCATCGTCCACCCGCTTGACCGCGTTGGGACCGTTGAGCATGGCGCTCACCTTGCCCGCGAGGGCCACGGCGTCTGTGGGCGCCTTGGCCAGTGCGGCGTCTGCGAGGCGCTCTGCTTCGGCATGCTTCTCGGCACGCAGCAGGGCGTCGTAGTCGCGGGTGGTCTGGGCGCTGGCCAGTGGGGCGCTCAGGCCGGCGGTCAGGGCCAGGACAAGGGGGGCCGCAAGCGGTGCGGCGGCAGACAGGCGCGAGAACATCGGGGGCTCCGGAATCAAGGGCAGGCGCGAATGTATTTGAGACGCATCCCGCGCAGCCATGCCGCCTGCGCGGGATGCGACAGACTGCAGAACCAGCGCCACGGATGGCGGCTGTGCGGGCTATCGTGCGGGCGCCGCGACGCGTGGGCGTCGCGCGGCCACAGGGAGGCGGATCGTGCATCTTCAAGGGCGCTGTCACTGCGGAAACATCCGCTTCGAGCTGCAGGGCTTTGCGCCGGATGCGCCGATTCCCGCACGCGAGTGCACCTGCAGCTTCTGCCGCAAGCACGGCGGTGTCTGGACCAGCCACCCGCGGGGGCGGCTGCGCATCGAGATTGGCGCGGGCGCCGAGCACAGGGCCTACCGCTTCGGCACCGGGACGGCGGACTTTCACGTCTGCCGCCGCTGCGGCGCCGTGCCGGCGGTGACCTCCGAGGTCGACGGCCGGCTGTACGGCGTGGTCAGCGTGCGTGCGCTCGAGGATGTGGCGCCCGAGCGCCTGCAGCACGCGCAGGTGAGCTTCGAGGGCGAAGCGGCGGGCGACCGGCTGGCACGGCGGGCGCGCGGCTGGATTCCCGACGTCGAGCTGCGGGTTCAGTCCGCCTGAAAATTGCTCACCCGCACGCCCAGCAGCCGCAGCCTGCGCTGCTGCGGCACGCGGGCAAAGCATTCGAATGCCGCCTTGCGGATGACGGCTTCGCGGTCGGTGAACTCGGGCAGGGAGAGATCGCGCGTGGCCACGGCAAACTGGTCGTTGCGCACCTTCACGCCGATGGTGCGCCCGCGCAGCCTGTGCTTGGCCAGGTCTGCCGCCACCTCGCGCGCGAGCTCGGCCAGCAGCCGCGCCAGCGCCTGCCAGTCACGCACCGGGTGCAGATCGGTGGCGAAGGTGGTTTCTCGCGACAGGCTCTTGCGTTCGCTTTCGGTCTCCACCGGCCGCGCATCGATGCCATTGGCGGCGCGATGCAGCCACGCGCCGTAGCTCTTGCCGAAGTGGTTCACCAGCCAGCCAGGCTCGCAGGCGGCGAGTTCGCCAATGGTGTTCACGCCGAGCGCGGCCAGCTTCTCGCTCGCTTTGGGGCCGAT
>DASSQC010000394.1:0-9006 GCA_035702705.1 Burkholderiaceae bacterium
GGCGTGAACCCTATGTCTGGATGGTGGTCGGCATCCCGGTGCTGGCGATCTGTCTGGGTGTGCTCATGCTCACCCTGGCGCGCAACGGTGCGGATTCACTGGTCGATGACAACTACTACAAGCGCGGCGTCGAGATCAACAAGGTCACGGCCGCTCGGCAGCGTGCAGCACAGTTGCGCATGGGGCTGTTCGTGACCCAGCAGCCCGGCGGCGTGTGCGCCCATCTGCAGGGCGACTCTGTGCCTGGCGCCGGCTTGCCATTGAACCTGCGCCTTGCTCACGTGGCGCGTAGAGAGCTTGACGTGGTCTTGACCTTCACCTCGGACTCCGCCGGCCGTTGTGCAGGCGGTGCAACCGACCGCGGTCTGCAGTCCCGCACCTATTGGGCGCAGGGGGCCGTGCTCCCGCGCGGCCAGTGGTCTGCGAGCCTTGCTGCACAGGACTGGCAGCTGGCACGTCGGCTCGGGCCCGTCGATGGCCAAGTGCTGGAAATCGACTCCCAAGCCGAGCGTTGAGTGCTCATGAACGCGGAAGCGCCTCGCATAGATGAGCATGCCGATGCACCGGAGGTGCTCGATCCGGCGCAAGTGCGTCGGCGCGTATTCCTGGCTGCCCTGCTGTGGCCATCGTTTCTGGCGGCCGGTCTGCTCGAGGTATTGACCTTCCTGATGGTCGATCCGCTTGATGTGCATTGGCTCGGCCATGAGCTTGGACTCGGACGCACCGCGATCTATTCGCTGGTGTTTCTGTTGTACTGGACGGCCTGCGCCCTGAGCGCATTGGGCGCGCTGCTCATCATGCGTCGTCTCGGGGGCTAGCGCCGCGGGTCACGGCCTGCAAGCAATCCCCCAAGAAAAAGGCCCCGCATGAACTGCGGGGCCCTGTGCTTGGCGGTGCAGCGTCAGTGGGCGGAAGCCGTCTCGGTGCTGAACAGGCTGCGCAGGCCATCGGCGTCAAGAATCTTCACGTGGCGCTGCTTGACTTCAATGAGACCCTCGTCCTGGAAGCGCGAGAAGGTACGACTCACGGTCTCCAGCTTCAGGCCGAGATAGCTGCCGATCTCCTCGCGTGTCATGCGCAGAACGAGCTCGGTGGACGAGAAGCCCCGTGCCTTCAGGCGCTGAGTCAGGTTGATCAGGAACGCAGCAAGGCGTTCTTCTGCGCGCATCGTGCCCAGCAGCATCATCACGCCGTTCTCGCGCACGATCTCGCGGCTCATCACGCGGTGCAGCTGGCGCTGCAGGCCATTGACCTCGCGGCTCAGGGTCTCAAGCTGGGAAAAGGGCATCACGCAGACTTCAGAATCTTCCAGCGCGACTGCATCCACGGTATGGCGTTCCGTGCCAATGCCGTCCATGCCGAGCAGTTCGCCGGCCATCAGGAATCCGGTGACCTGTTCGCGTCCATCGGGGCTGGCCACCTGGGCCTTGAAGAAGCCATAGCGGATGGCGTAGATCGCGTTGAAGTCGTCGCCGCTTCGGTAAAGCGCCTGGCCGCGCGAGATGCGCCGGCGCTGATTGACCACCGCTTCGACCTTGCCCAGATCCTCGCGCGACAGCCCGGTCGGCAGGCACATCTCCCGCAGATTGCAGCTTGAGCAGGCGACATGGGATGTACTCGTCGCTTGCGGTACAGCCGCCTGGTTGGGACAACTGTCCTGATGTTCGGCCAGCATGGCCGAACTGCGTTCGCTTTGCTTGTACATACACCCTCCTGCGTGATCGGACGCGGCTCTTGCTGGCCGGGCCGCCCAGCTCCTAGGCTGATGACCCATGTCGTCCTGACTCCAATTTAACGCTCGCCCCTTACGGAGCCTTGACGTGAGTCAACGTCGTTGCGACCGGCAGATGGCACATTGCATTCACCCCACTTCCGCCCGGGCCCGGTCATCGATGCAGATCCAAGCCCGCGTCCAGGCCGAATTCGGCAAATGCGGCATGCCGCACGGTTCAGCCCGGGGGTGGCCCGATGTACCTCAACCGGATCGAAACTCAGATGCATGCCATCCAGTCCTCAGCAAGGCCCTCGAGCGTCGACCCGCATGCCTTGCCGGCTGAGAGTCTGCTCGCACGATTCGACCGGTTCGGCCCACGATACACCTCCTATCCGACCGCAGATCGTTTTGTGGAGGCCTTTGACGCGAGGGCATTGCACACCGCCATCGAAGACCGCCGCGACAGCTGGGCCAGCCGACCGGTTGCGCTGTACGTGCACATCCCGTTCTGCGAGTCGCTTTGCTACTACTGCGCGTGCAACAAGATCGTCACCAAGCACAAGGAACGCGCCACGCCCTACCTGGACAGCGTGTTTCGCGAGATCGATCTGTGGCGCGAACGCATCGGCGAGCGTGCACGCACCGGTCAGTTGCACCTCGGCGGCGGGACGCCCACCTATCTCGATGACAGCCAGCTCGCACATCTTGTCGAGCGACTGTCCAGTGCGTTCGATTTCACGTCGCATGCCGAGCGGGCCATCGAAGTCGATCCGCGCACCGTGGACCGCGCGCGCCTGCAGCGACTGCGTCAGATGGGCTTCAACCGCATCTCGTTCGGTGTGCAGGACCTCGATCCTGCCGTCCAGGAGGCTGTACATCGCGTACAGAGCGAGTCCGAGATCACAGCGCTCATGCAGGCTGCGCGTGAGCTCGCCTTCGATTCCATCAACATCGACCTGATCTACGGCCTGCCCAAGCAGACACCAACGGGGTTTGCGCGCACCATCGAACGCATCATCGCGCTGCGACCAGATCGCGTGGCGCTCTATGCCTATGCGCACATGCCGCAGCGTTTCAAGCCGCAGCGGCGAATCCACGAATCGGAGCTGCCGCCGGCAGCCCACCGCGTCACGATGCTGGCGCAAGCGATTGCGGCGTTTGCATCCGGTGGTTACGACTATGTCGGCATGGATCACTTTGCACTGCCCGAGGATTCGCTGGCGCGCGCCAAGCGCCAAGGGCTGCTGACACGCGATTTCCAGGGCTACAGCGCCAACCCCGAGTGTGACCTGATCGCGCTGGGGGTGTCGGCCATCAGCAAGCTCGGTGCGGTGTACAGCCAGAACCATCGAGACATCGAGGGCTACCAGGAAGCGCTGAAGGCCGGCAGCCTGCCTGTCATGCGCGGCATCGTGCTGTCGCGCGACGATCTCGTGCGCCGCAGCGTCATCATGGCGCTGATGTGCCAGGGCGAGGTGAGCTTCGAGTCCATCGAGCAGGCGCACCTGCTGGACTTCCGCAAGGCCTTCGCCAGCGAGCTGCACGAGCTCGCCCCCTTCGAGGCTGAGAATCTCATCCGCATCGAGCCGGACTACCTCCGCGTGACCGAGCTGGGCTGGTTCTTCGTGCGTGCCATTGCCATGGTGTTCGATCGCTATGTGCGCACCGGCGCGGTCATGAGCCCACGTGCGCGCCTGATCTGATGACTCTGTCTGCTGCTGCGAACTAGCGCATGCCATCCACCTCGCTGCTGATTGCGGCGGCCCTGCTCGGCTTGGCCGGCGGCCTGCATTGCGCGGGCATGTGCTCGGCCTGGCTGGGCAATCACCAGATCGGCATGCCTGCCAGCACCGGTGTCCTTGCGCGGCACCTCGGCCGCTGGCTGAGCTACAGCGCGGCGGGCGTGATCGCCGGCGCGTTCGGCCAGGTCGTCTGGACCGTCCTGCGCAGCACGAGCGTGATCGGACCGCTCTGGACGCTGCTGCAGGTGGCTGCACTGGTGCTGGGCCTGTGGCTCATGTTCCGCGGTCAGTGGCCACGTCGACTGGCGCTGCCGGGCAGCGCCAGGCCGATCGACTTCCGTGGGCCGGCGCGCAGCCGCTGGCGCATCGAGAGCCTGCGTGGCGCGGCGCTGCTGCTCATGCCCTGCGGTCAGCTGCACGCCGCGCTTTGGCTGGCGGTGCTGGCTGGCACCTGGCAGGGCGGTCTGGCGCTGATGGCGGTGTTTGCACTGGCCTCCAGCCTGTCGATGCTGAGCATCGGTCTGGGCATTCGCAAGCTGGCTGGCTGGTCGTCGTCCGGCGCTGGCGCGCTCGTGCTCGAGCGGCAGGTGATGCGCCTGACCGGGTTGATGCTGGTCGTGGCCAGCGCCGTCGTGCTCTGGGCCCACCTCAGTGGCGCCCAACTGCCTTGGTGCGACCCGGTCGTACCTGCGGGTTGACCTGACCCCGCCCGGCTGCTGCGTTGCAGCACCACCGACTACACTAGAGGGCGACTCCCGTCAGCCCGGACTGCACGGCGTGCTGCACCCGGGTTGTACGCGCCGACCGCGGGTCGCACCCGCGTCGGACGCCTTTCTTTCACCCGCCCTTCGGACAACAACTCATGGCACTGGACCGCGTCAGCGCCGGCAAGAACCTGCCGGACGAATTCAACGTCATCATCGAAATCCCGCAGAATGCCGACCCGATCAAGTACGAGGTCGACAAGGAAACGGGTGCCCTGTTCGTGGACCGCTTCATGGGTACGGCCATGCACTACCCCTGCAACTACGGCTACGTGCCGCACACCATCAGCGACGATGGCGACCCCGTGGATGTGCTCGTGATCACGCCCTTCCCGCTGGTGCCCAGCGTCGTCGTGCGCTGCCGCCCCCTGGGCGTGCTCAAGATGACCGACGAAGCCGGTGGTGATTCCAAGCTGCTTGCGGTCCCCGTGGACAAGGTGCTGCCCTGGTACAAGCACTGGAAGACGCACGAGGACATTGCCCCGGAGCGTCTGGCCCAGATCCAGCACTTCTTCGAGCACTACAAGGACCTCGAGAAGGGCAAGTGGGTCAAGGTCGTCGGATGGGAAGGCCCCGAGGCCGCCAACCAGGAAATCCTCAACGGCGTGGCTGGCTACAACGCAGCCAACGACAAGCCGGCTTTCTGATCCGGGTTGATCAGTTGTTGCACACGGCGCGCCCCAGGGCGCGCCGTTTTCGTTTCCGCAGCGCGCCCCAGGGTGTGCCGCTTCGTTTCCGCAGCGAGCTTCAGGGTGCGCCGTTTCGTTTCCGCAGCGCGCCCCGGGGTGCGCCGCGTTCGCGTCTTCAGCGCAACTCGGGATGCACCACCCTCATTCCTGCATTGCGCTGCCTGCGCTGCGCCGGAAGGGCGTGCGTTCGTTGAGGTCGTCCAGATAGGCGTCCATGCCGCCGGCCTCGCGCTGCAGGAACCGCTCGATCGCCTGCGCAAACTCCGGATGCGCCAGCAGATGGAAGGAGCAGGTCGGCACCGGCAGCAGGCCGCGCGCCATCTTGTGCTCGCCCTGCGCCCCGCCCTCGAAGACCTGCAGTTGTTGGGCAATGGCGTAGTCGATCGCCTGGTAGTAGCAGAGTTCGAAGTGCAGCAGCGGCACGAAGCGCAGCGCACCCCAGTAGCGGCCGTACAGGCGCCCCGCATCGCAGATGAAGAAGCTCGCCGCGACCGGCCCCTGCGCATCGTGTGCCATGCACAGCCGGACCTGATCGGGCGCCTGCTGCGCAAGCAGCAGGAAGAAGCGCTCGTTCAGGTAGGGCGTCGAGTGGTGCTCGCGGTAGGTGTTGGCATAGCAGCGGTAGAAGAAGGCCCAGTCCTGCGGCCGCGCACTGTGGCCGTCGAGCCATTCGAAGCGCAGGCCGTGCTCATGGACGGCGCGGCGCTCGGCGCGGATGTTCTTGCGCTTCTTCTGGTTGAGCTGGGCCAGGAAGGCCTCGAAGTCGGCATAGCCGGCATTGGTCCAGTGAAACTGCACGCCGCTGCGCTTGAGCCAGCCCGCAGCCTGCAGTGCAGTGGCCGATGCGTCGTCGGGAAACAGCACATGCACCGAGGACAGCGCGTTGTCCTGCATGGCCTGCGCGAGCACCTGCACCAGCGCAGCGCGTGCGTGTGCATCGCGTGCGAGCAGCCGCACCCCGGGCACGGGCGTGAAGGGCAGGGCGCAGAGCAGCTTGGGGTAGTAGGGCAGCCCGCTGCGTTCATGGGCGTCGGCCCAGGCCCAGTCGAAGACGTACTCACCGTAGCTGTGCGCCTTCACATAGAGCGGGCAGGCGGCAGCGAGTGCATCGCCGTCCCAGAGCAGCAGGTGCTGCGCGCTCCAGCCGGTGCGGCCGCCCACGCAGCCCGCGTGCTCCATGCTGCCCAGGAAGGCGCTGCGCAACATCACGTGGCCGCCGGCGGCCTGCTGCACCAGCGCGTCCCACGCGGCCTCGTGCCCCGCCAGGGCCGGGACGACCTGCGTGCGATAATTTTTCTCAGACCTCGTCATGCGTGATGGTTCGCGTGGGCGGCGGCGCGCAAGCTAACAAGCGGAGAAGCATTGTCTGATGAAAGCGCTGGTAGCGATCGCTCAGATCAACGTCACGGTGGGGGCGCTGCAAGCCAATGCGGACCGCATCATCGCCGCGGCCCGGCAGGCCCATCAGCAGGGCGCGAATGTACTGCTCACGCCCGAGCTCTCGCTCACCGGCTATTCGCCCGAGGACCTGCTGCTGCGCGATGCGTTCTACATCGCCAGCGATGCGGCACTTGAGCGCATCGTCGCTGCCAGCGCCGGCCTGCCTGGCCTGCACATCCTGGTGGGCCATCCGATGCAGCGCGAGGGCGAGCGCTTCAACAGCTGCAGCGTGATCGCGGACGGCAAGGTGGTGGGGCGCTACCACAAGCACGACCTGCCCAACTACGACGTCTTCGACGAGCAGCGCTACTTCACGCCCGATGCGCGGCCCGTGGTGTTCGAGCTCAACGGCATCCGCTTCGGCGTGAATATCTGCGAGGACATCTGGTTCCCCTATGCGCCCGAGGCTGCCCGCGCCGCCGGGGCGCAGGTGCTGCTCGTGCCCAACGGCAGTCCGTATCACATGGGCAAGATCCACAAGCGCAAGGACGTGGTGCGCGCCAACGTGAGCCGGCAGGGCATGGCCTGCGTGTTTGCCAATCTGGTGGGCGGCCAGGACGAGCTCGTGTTCGACGGTGGCAGTTTCTGCCTGAACACCCGTGGCGAAGTCATGATGCAGATGCCGCAGTTCGTCGAGGGCATCGAGTACGTCACCATCAAGAGCGGCGAGCCCCAGCCCGGTCCCTGCGCGCCCGACCTCTGCGAGGAAGAGGAGGTCTACAGCGCGCTCAAGCTCGGGGTGACAGACTACCTGGGCAAGAACGGCTTTCCTGGTGCCATCATCGGCCTGAGCGGTGGCGTGGACTCTGCGCTCACGCTGGCCATCGCGGTCGATGCGCTGGGTGCGGACAAGGTGCGGGCGGTGATGATGCCCTCGCGCTACACGGCCGAGATCAGCTGGCTGGACAGCCGCGAGATGGTGCAGCGCCTGGGCGTGCGCTATGACGAGTTGCCCATCTCCGACTGCTTCGATGCCTTCCGCAAGACGCTGGCCACCGAATTTGCCGGTCTGCCCGAAGACGCCACCGAGGAAAACCTGCAGGCACGCATCCGTGGCACCCTGCTCATGGCGCTGTCCAACAAGCACGGCTCGATCGTGCTGACCACCGGCAACAAGAGCGAGATGGCCACCGGCTACTGCACGCTCTATGGCGACATGGCCGGCGGCTATGCGGTCATCAAGGACATCCTCAAGACCCTCGTGTATCGACTGTGCGCCTGGCGCAATGCCCAGCCCGGCGGCGAGGTGATACCCGAGCGCATCCTGACGCGTGCACCCTCGGCCGAGCTGCGCGAGAACCAGACCGACCAGGATTCCCTGCCGCCCTACGAGGTGCTCGACGCGATCATCCGCCGCTACATGGAGGAACGTGCCTCGGTGGCCGAGATCCTGGCCGAGGGCCATGACGAGGCCACGGTGCGCCGGGTCGTGAAGCTGATCAAGAACAACGAGTACAAACGGCGCCAGGCCCCGGTGGGCATCCGCGTCACGCACCGCGGTTTCGGGCGCGACTGGCGCTATCCCATCACCAACCGCTTTTCCGAGTAGCCCCACCTCAACCCATCAGGAGACTCCCTCATGAAGCGCATCACCGCCATCATCAAGCCCTTCAAGCTCGACGAAGTGCGCGAGGGGCTCGCCGGTGTCGGCGTCACCGGCCTGACCGTCACCGAGGTCAAGGGCTTCGGGCGCCAGAAGGGCCACACCGAGCTGTATCGCGGGGCCGAGTACACGGTGGACTTCCTGCCCAAGATGAAGGTCGAGCTCGTGGTGGCCGAGGCGCTGGTCGAGCGCGCGATCGAGGCGATCATCGCCGCGGCCAAGACCGGCAAGATCGGCGACGGCAAGATCTTCGTGGAACCCGTGGAACAGGTGATCCGCATCCGCACGGGCGAAACCGGCGAGCAGGCCATCTGAGCCCGCACTGTGCCCACCGCCCGGGTTGCCCGGGCCTCGCTGAACAGGCCGCACCACGGCCTGTTTTGTCATTTATGGCCGAAATCGAGTCTAAATACATGGCGTTCGAAGGCTTATTCGGCTTGAGAAGCGCTTGGAACAAGCGAGAAGCCGGTTCAGGTGCTCTCTGGGTATTTTTGTCCGAAAATAACCTTTCATTGATGTTTCACGTACCGGGCCGTGGCCCGGATGCGGCCCGTCCGCCGGCCTGCTGAGCTACAACTCGCCGCCATGCAGGCCATTCTCGCCGTCACCTTCCCCTTCTTCGCGCTCGTTCTGGCGGGCTATCTGGCCACCCGGCGCGGCCTGCTGCCCGAGGCGGCGATTCCCGGCCTGAATACCTACGTGCTGTGGTTTGCGCTGCCCTGCATGCTGTTCCGCTTCGGCGCCGGGCTGCCCGTGGCGCAACTCTTCAACCTGCCACTGATGGCGATCTATGCGGCCTGTGCCCTGCTGCTGCTGGGCGCCACGATCCTGCTGACCCGCTCGGCGCGCGTGGGCCTGAAGGACGCGTCCTTCGGTGCGCTGGTGGCCGTGTTTCCCAACACCGGCTTCATGGGGGTGCCACTGCTGGTGGCGCTGCTGGGCAACGCCGCTGCCGGGCCGGTGATCCTGACCATGCTGGTGGACATGGCGCTCACCAGCTCGGTGGCGCTGGCCATTGCCCAGCTCGACGGGCACCGCGGCCACGGCTGGGCGG
>DASSQC010000395.1:0-10033 GCA_035702705.1 Burkholderiaceae bacterium
TTGGCACCGGTCCCGCCGGCTTGCGCATTGAAAATCGCAGTGCTCGTCGATAGATCTGCTTGCGTGTTTGAGGATAGGCCCACCACCTTTTTTGCATCTGCAGCAAGCTGCACACCCTCGCTGACTCGGGCCCGCGTCGTGAATTCCATGTACGCAGGCAATGCGATTGCAGCCAAGATCCCGATGATCGCGACGACGATCATCAGCTCAATGAGCGTGAACCCCCGGGAGAATTGACGATGCGACATCTGAACTACTCCAAGAAAAAGGGGCGCCTAAGCGCCCCTTTCCGGTCTGACGACGATCGGTACCGATTAACGGCACTCAGCCGGTGCGTACTTGGCGAGCATGCCGTTCGCAGACGCCGCTGCGGTCATGCCGCGAGCGGTAGCGGCTGCATTGCTAGCCGACGTGCAGGCCCAGTCAATTGCGCCCGTCACTCCGTTCTGGAGGGCAGTTTGCAGCGTCACCGGCGCGCCTGCGGTGGAACGGACGTACGGAGCCAAGGTCAGCTGGTCCCCTGCGGCCGGCAGACCCACAGCAGTGTTGAGGTAATTGATTACAACGATGCCGGTGCCGTTGTCACCAAGAATGTTCTCGACGTACTTGCTGTTTGCACCGGTGTTGCCAGCTTGTGCGTTCCAGGTGTTCACAGCAATCGTCAGGTCAGCAGCGGTGGCCACTTCGCCCACAGTTTGCTTGTAGGCAGAAGCCAGGGTCAGACCTTCAGACACGCGGGTGCGGATCGTGTAGTCCTGGTAAGCCGGCAGCGCGATGGCAGCCAGAATGCCGATGATCGCGACCACGATCATCAGTTCGATCAGGGTGAAACCTTTTTGAATACGTTGCATGGAAAGCTCCTGGATAGAGGAAAGGGCCGAAACAGGCCTTGGTCAACACTTAGCGAAGCTCAAGCCTAGCCGCTAAGTCATTGATTCTTAAATTTAATCTCTTGTTTTTCATGCCTCGGCGAACATCTCAACCGGTCGATGAAGCACTGGGTTTTGACACTTTTCGTCAGGCTTGTTGCTAAATCTCGTCGACTGTCAGCAAACGCAAGCGGCCATTCAGCGATCGCGCACCAAGGCCACGCCGTCCCAGCCGGCCTCGGGCGGGGTGGCACGCAAGGCGGCAAGCCGATGGGCATAGAGCAGATGCAGCGGCAGCTCGCCGCGCTGCCGGATCTGGTTGAGCTGGATTTCTGCGGCGTCGAATTGCGCCGTGCGGTACAGACGCAGGAATTGCTGCCACAGCGGCACCTGTGACTGTTCGGCATCGCCCAGCGTCTCGGCGGCACCCAGGGGCTCGTAGAGCGATACGGGGGTGCTGTCTGCGCGGGTCCGCACGCGGTCCAGTTCGCGCCAGACGATGCCGGCGCAGGCACGGCGGGTGACCTCACCCGCGACGATGCCCACCCCATAGAGTCGCGCAAGGCCGCTGAAGCGCTGGCCGGCGTTGGCCGCCTTGCCGATCACGGTGTACGCGCGTCGCTGGGTGGAGCCGAGGTCTCCGACAACCATGTTGCCCGTATTGATGCCGATGCCAAGCTTCAGCTCAGGCCAGCCCCGCTCGGCAAAGCCCGGGTTGACGCGCTCCTGCACCGCCCGTTGCATGGCCTGCGCGGCCGCCACCGCATGTGCAGCGTCCTGCGGGTCTGCAACCGGCGCGCCCCAGAAGGCATGCACCTGGTCGCCGATGTATTTGTCGAGCGTGCCGCCATGCGCCAGGATCTCCGCAGAAACCGCGGTCAGGTACTGGTTCATCAGGGCGGCCAGCTCGGTGGGGGGCAGACGCTCGATGAGCGCATTGAAGTCCTGGATCTCTGCACAGAGCACGGTGATCTCTGCGGACCGGCCCTGCATGGAGTACTTGGCCGGGTCCTCGTTCATGACCTGTACCAGTTGCGGCGGGACGTAGGCGCCGAAGAGCTCGTTGAGCTTGCGGCGCCCGCGCGTCTCGACGAAATAGCCCCAGGTGCTGTGCAGCAGGAACAGCGCCGCCGACAGACACAGCACGGCAGCCAGCGGCATGGCGATGGCTGCGCTGCGATACACGAGCACATTCAGGCCGACATGGCCAGCGATTGTGGCGACCGCCAGGGTGGTGGCGGCCCAGGGCGACACAAAGGGCACGGCAAGCCCCAGGACAGCGAAGGTCAGCAGCAAGAGCAGCACCTCGGCGCCGAGAAGGTAGGGGGGCGCAGCCGGCAGCCGTCCGTCGAGCATGCCGCTGATCAGGTTGGCATGCACTTCAACGCCTGGCATGGATGCCGACATCGGGGTGAGGCGCAGATCGCCCTGACCCGGCGCGCTGGTGCCCACCAGCACAACCCGCCCCTTGAATGAACCGGGCGCCACGGCACCGCCAAGCACATCGGCGGCGGAGACCCAGCGATAGGCCCGGCTGCGCGTTTCATCTGCGGCGATTGCACGAAAGGGGATCAGAGTGCGGCCATGTCGATCAACTGGAATGCTGACGACGGGCCGCCCTGCACTCACAAGATCAAGGGTCTCCAGCCCCGAGTACGAGCTGGGCACCCAGCGGTCGGGCGACAGGCCGGGCACAAGCGCGGGCTTGCCCAGGGCCTGGCGAACGATCGCGATCGACAAGGATTCATACAGCTGCCCTTGATGCTCGACGATCATGGGCACGCGGCGCAGGACACCGTCCTGGTCAGCGATCATGTTGAAGTGCCCTGCCGAGGCTGCAGACTTGGCGATGACCGGCAGGTTCGACACAAAGCCGTTGAAGCGCGGCAGCGCCACCTGGGGCGCACGCAGCTCCGTGAGCGACAGGCTGGCCGCGGGCAGCTGACCGTCGCGACGCGGCGGCTCGCCCTGGGAGAAGTAGTAGCCCAGAACGGCCGGGCGGCCGTTCAGCGCGGACGCAAGCAGCGCATCGGTGTCCAGCAGCGGCGCGATCTGATCGACTGCGCCTCGCGCAGCCCCGTCACCGCTGCGGGCAACGAGGGCCCGCAGGCGATCCGGATCGGCGCCGAGCTCGCGGTCAGAGAACACCACGTCGAAACCCACCACGGCTGCGCCCTGCTCGTCCACGATCTTCTGGGCCAGCGCAGCAACCGTCTCACGCGGCCAGGGCCAGCGGCCGACTGCGGCCAAGCTTTTCTCGTCGATGTCGACAATGACGATGCGATCGTCCTGGCTGGAGTCTGCGAAGGCTGCCAGACGCCAGTCATGGAGCTGATGATCCAGCGCCTCGATCCATGCGAAGCGGCCCTGCCACTCGGCTGCATGGACGATGAAGATGAGCGTCAGCGCAAGCGCCAGGCCAAGGCGAACCCAGAGCCCGAGGTGCGAAGGTGGGGGTGAGGCGCGCGCCATGGTCCTCTCGGTCAGTCCGGTTGAACCGGCGGCTCGCGACGAATCGCGATGCGCCTAGCGGTAGAAAAACTCCAGCTTCACGCCGGCAATCTCGATGATGTCGTGTTCGTGAAGGAGTTTGGCTTCGGTCGAGACCGGCAAACCGTTCAGGGTCGGGTAGCTCGTACCCTCGACATGGGTCAGGAAGTAGCCGTCCGGCCGCTTCGCGATCACGGCCACCTGCACGCCTGGCCGACCCAGGGTGGTGATGGGCTTGGTCAGGGGCATCTCGCGACCTGCATTGCCGCCACTGAGCACCTGAATCACGCCTTGGCGCTGTGCCGAGGGCGCGATGCGCGGCGACATGGTGTCCGGCATGGGTTCATCCAGCGGCGGCATGGGCGGCAGCCCGCTTGGGATTTCCTGCGTGGCGTTCATCGGCCGGATCGGTGCGGCCGGCACGGATTCGGCCGCCGGCTTGGCGACTGCGGGCCGCAGTATCTGGGTCTTTTCGAAGGCGTCCTCGCCACCGGCGCCGCGACCGGCATGATCACCTACAAACTTCAGTGAATACTTGCCGAGCTCGATCGTGTCGCCGGTCTGCAGGAAGTGCTTCTTCACCGGCACGCCGTTGACCATGGTGCCGTTGGTGGAACCCAGATCCTCCAGGAACGAGTCGTTGAGGATGGTCACGATCACGGCGTGTTCGCCGCTGATTGCGAGGTTGTCAATGGCGATGTCGTTGTGCGGACGGCGCCCGATGGTGGTGCGCTCCTTGATCAGCGCGTACTCGTTGAGTACCTGTCCATCCATCGACAGGATGACCTTTGGCATCGACCTCACCCCCAGAAATTCTTAGCGCACCGCGGAGCGCGACGGCCGACTATTTCAGCCACTGAAAGAACCGCGAAACGATCCCGTCCTGTGCCAGTACAGGCTCGGCACGGACAAGAATTGCAGAAATATTATCGCGCCCGCCCGCCTCGTTCGCCATTTGCACCAGTGCATCGGCGCTTGCGTCGAGGTTTTGCGACAACGCCTGGAAGACGCCGGCAATGTCATGGTCTTCGACCATGTCGCTCAGGCCGTCCGAACACAGCAGATACAGGTCACCGGCGCGCACCTCGTGATCATTGATCTCGAGATCTGCGTCGGGATCGACACCCAGCGCACGCGTGACCAGACTCTTGTTGCGCGACATGGCGGCCATCTCAGGCGTGATCAGCCCCGCATCCATCTGCTCCTGGAGCAGGGAATGGTCGCGGGTGATCTGCTCGAGCCGCCCGTCGCGCCAGCGATAACAACGTGAGTCGCCCAGGTGAGCGATGCTCAGCGTGTTGCCGGAAAAGACCGCGACCACGAGCGTGGTGCCCATGCCTTCGTACTGAGGCTGGTGGTGCGCCGCGTGGTAGATCGCCTGGTTGGCCTGCGACACCCGGGTGGTCAGCAGCGCATGCACTCGCGCGACACCATCGCGCTGCAGTTCGCTGCGCCACTTGCGCAGATCGCGTTCGAGCTCCGAACGCAGCAGGGTCGTTGCCATGCCGCTGGCGACCTCACCCGCGTTGTAGCCGCCCATGCCGTCTGCCAGGACGAACAGGCCCTCCTCCACCGACGCAGCGATCGAGTCCTCGTTGTGCGAGCGCACCATACCCGGATGTGAGCGCAGCGCGGCAACGAGCCGAAGTTTCTGCGCGCGGGGCACCGTCGGCTTGCGCGTCGGCGCTGCTTGCCGATCTGTCATTGCTGACCTGCCATGACCTGCTTGAGGTCTGCTGCCATCTGCTCGCCGCTGGTGTAGCGCTGATCCGGATCCTTGGTGGTCGCACGCTGAATGATTGCGGCAAGCGATGCGGGAATCTGCGGATTCACGACACGCGGATCGGGAGTGGGCTCATTGGCGATCTTGTACATGAGCTGCGCCATCGACTCGCCCACGAAGGGGAGTTTTCCTGTAAGCAGCTGATACAGGGTGACACCGAGGGAGAACAGATCGCTGCGGCCATCGATCTTCTGGCCGGAGAGTTGTTCCGGCGACATGAAGCTTGGCGTACCCAGCACCATGCCGGTCTTGGTCTTGGAGGAGTCGGTGATGCGCGCGATGCCAAAGTCCGTCACCTTCACCGTTCCTGCGCCAGGCTCGTACATGATGTTGGCGGGCTTGACGTCGCGGTGCACCACACCGTTGCCATGGGCATAACCCAGTGCCTCGGCCACGCGTGTCACGATCGACACCACGATCGGTACCGGCAGCAGGTTGTCGGGCTTGGTGTGTGCGACCAGATCCTTGCCACGCAGCAGCTCCATGGCGATGTAGGCCAGATCATGCTCCTCGCCCGCGTCGTAGATCGTCACGATGTTCGGATGCTGCAGGCGGCCTGCGGTCTCGGCCTCGCGGAAGAAGCGCTCGCGCACCTCGGCGAGCTCGTCAGCCTCGAACTCCTGCGACAGCGCCATGGTCTTGATGGCGACCGTCCGGCCGATCTTCGGATCCTTGCCCTGGTAGACCACACCCATCGCACCCTTGCCGAGCTCCTTTTCGAGCTCATAGCGACCGAGCATGGGCTTCTCCACCCCTGACTGCCCGGTCATCAGCGAGACGTTGGTTCGTCCGGCATTGCCGCCGAGGATGAGCGTCTCGCTCATGGACTTTGCACGGCTGCGCCGCTCGGCCAGATCCTTGAAGTCCGGATCATGGCCAGCCATGTAGTCATAGACTGCCTGCGCCTTGTTGAACTGGCGCTTGCGCTCGAAGTCGAGCCCCAGGTTGTAGAGATTCTCCATGACCGCGGCGCCATTCACACCATCGAGCGGCACACGGCGGAACTTGTCGAATGCCATATCGAGCTGACCCTGGCCCTGGAAGGCCAGCGCCAGCATCCGATTGGATTCGGCCGACTCCGTGTCGCTGCGCTCCTTGCCCTGCTCGGTGACCAGAAAGCGCTTGGTCGTGAGCACCAGATGGCCGACGAGCGCGAGCAGCACGGGCAGCATCAACGGAATCCAGGTCATGCGGCTGCTCAGCATGAACCAGGAGAAGCCCACCAGCACCAGCACGATGGCTGCCGTCGCACCTGCACCAAGCAAGGCCGACAGTCGCGGTAGCAGCACGATCAGGTAGAGCGCGACGAACAGGATCACCGCGAGCTGTGCCCACGTACGCCAGGCCGGCAGCGTGTACACGTCGCCTTGCAGCAGCGCGGAGGTCGCATGCGCCATGTATTCGCCCTGGGACTGCAGTCCGACGGGTGTGATCATGGTGTTGACGAGCCCCGGCGCGCTGACGCCGACCACCACCAGCTTGCCTGCAAACTTCGAGGCCGGAATCTGGCCGTTGAGCACATCGACGAAGGAGTCCGGCGCAATGGCCGCGCGTCCGTCGCGCGGTGCGTAGAAATGGGTCAGGATCCGGCCATCCGGTGCTGCAGGCAGCAGCGTCTGCCCGAGCTTCACGCCATCGGGCCCCATCGACACCGTCGACATCGGCAGGTTGAGAAAGTGCGCCACCGAGGCAATCGCCAGGTGCGGGAAGGCACGCTCCGCGTAATTCAGGAAGGCGGCCGAACGCCGAACGGAGCCGTCGACGTCTTCCACCACCGTCAGATGGCCGACCGCGGTAGCGGCACTGCCGAGGGCCGGCAGCGGCAGACTCACCGACTGCGTAGGCAGCAGCTGAGGCTGTGCCGGAATCAGGGAAGCCTGCACATAGGGGGGCAGGGGGTCGGGCCGCCCGCGTGGTTCGCCCAGCTGCATGATTGCGCCGAGCTGCACGTTGGCCAGGCGCTTGATCGCAGCGGCCAGCTGCGCGTCAGCGTCCAGCCGGCTGCGTGCCTCGGTGATGAGCGCCCCCATCTGGTCGATCGTCGCCTGCGCCGGGTGGCTGCCGAGAGACTGGGTCTTCGCCGTGTCGTAGAGCGCCCCCAACTGATCCAGCACCACGGTGCCTGCGTCGCGTTGCGGCTCGGAAAACACGACCGTGTAGACCACGCTCTTGGGCTGGCCTGCGGCGAGCCGGTCGAGGAATCGCGCGTGGACATCGCGCGACCACGGGAAGCGGCCGATCGCATTGACCGAGCGCTCGTCGATGGCGACATACGCCACGCGATCCGACGGTGCCTTGAGATTGCCGGCGACTGCTGCGTCGTAAAGCGAGTCGTCCACACGCTGGGTGATGTTGCTGAAACTCGCGACCAGCACGACCACAATGATCGTCACCAGCCCGAGGAACCAGTCCTTGCGGATGAATTCAGCCTTGGAGTTCAAGTCGGCTCCCTCTCTGCGGCCGGTCTGACTGATGCGCACCTCTCGCAGGAGCGCCATCGGGTGCGGGGATGTGACAACACCGATACCAATTCGTCAATCCACCGGGCACGCGATAGGGCCCGCACAGTGCTGCTGCAGACCCGCGGCTTCATTCACCCAGTTGGACGCGTGCCTTGCGTGCACCGAGCCAGCGCCCGACGACCATCACTAGCACTGCGCCCACGGCACCCGCCGCATAGGACGCGGTCTGCGGCAGGGCACCTGTCCATTGCTGCACGGCCGGATCCCCCAGGATCAACGCACCCGCAATCCAGCCCAGCAGACCAGCACCCAGCAGAATGACCATCGGAAAACGGTCCATCAGCTTGAGAACGAGCTGGCTGCCGAAGACGATGATCGGAATGCTGACCAGCAAACCGAAGATGACGAGTCCGGTCTGATGATGACCGGCGGCCTGCTCCGCGGCGCCGGCAATCGCAATCACGTTGTCCACACTCATCACAAGATCGGCGACGATGACGGTGCGTACGGCGCCCCAGAGATGTCCCGGGCTGGCGACGCCCTCCTCGCCTTCGTCTTCGGGCAGCAGCAACTTGATGCCGATCCAGATCAAGAGCAGACCACCGACAAGCTTCAGGAAGGGGATCTTGAGCAGCGCTACCGCAAACAGGACCAGGATGACACGCAGCACGATTGCGCCGGCAGTCCCCAGCGCGATGCCGCGCATCCGCTGCTCCGGTGGCAGGTTGCGGCAAGCCAGCGCGATCACGACCGCGTTGTCACCCCCGAGCAGGATGTCGATCATGATGATCTGACCGACCGCCACCCAACTGATCTCACTCAACCACTGCAGCATCGTGCGCTCTCCCCGGCGACACCCAATCTCAGCAGAACCGCTGCCGTCACTCAAACAAAACGGGCCGGCGAGCCGGCCCGTTCGTGTTCGCCCGAAGGCGCTTCGATCAAAGCAGGCTCTTGAGCAGACGACCCATCTCGGACGGGTTGCGCGTGACCTTGAAGCCGCATTCTTCCATGATGGCGAGCTTTGCATCGGCCGTGTCGGCGCCGCCTGAGATGAGCGCTCCGGCGTGGCCCATGCGCTTGCCCGGGGGCGCCGTAACGCCGGCGATGAAGCCGACGATGGGCTTCTTCATGTTGGCCTTGCACCAGCGCGCGGCTTCCGCTTCGTCGGGTCCGCCGATCTCGCCGATCATGATCACCGCATCGGTATCCGGATCGTCGTTGAAGGCCTTCATCACGTCGATGTGCTTCATGCCGTTGATCGGGTCGCCGCCGATGCCGACGGCGCTGGACTGACCCAGGCCGATTTCCGTCAGCTGAGCCACGGCCTCATAGGTCAGCGTGCCGGAACGACTGACCACGCCGATACGGCCCTTGCGGTGGATATGGCCCGGCATGATGCCGATCTTGATTTCCTCAGGCGTGATCAGGCCAGGGCAGTTGGGGCCAAGCAGCAGGGTCTTCTTGCCGCCTGCAGCTTCCTTGGCCTTCATCTTGTTGCGCACCTCGAGCATGTCGCGAACCGGGATGCCTTCGGTGATGCAGATCACCAGGTCGAGGTCGGCTTCGACCGCTTCCCAGATGGCTGCGGCTGCGCCTGCGGGCGGCACATAGATCACCGAGACGTTTGCGCCTTCCTTCTGCTTTGCCTCGAGCACCGAGGCATAGATCGGGATGTCGCTGAACTTCTCGCCGGCCTTCTTGGGGTTCACGCCGGCGACGAAGGCGTTCTTGCCATTGGCGTAGGCCTGGCAGCCCAGGGTGTGGAACTGGCCGGTCTTTCCGGTAATGCCCTGGGTGATGACGCGCGTGTCTTTGTTGATGTAGATCGACATGGTGTGTTGTTCTCCTGCGCTTACTTCACGGCGGCGACGATCTTGGTCGCGGCCTCGGCCATGGTGTCGGCGCTGATGATCGGCAGACCGCTTTCGGCAAGCATCTTCTTGCCGAGGTCTTCGTTGGTGCCCTTCATCCGCACCACCAGCGGCACGGAGAGGTTCACGGCCTTGCATGCGGTGATCACACCCTCGGCAATCGTGTCGCACTTCATGATGCCGCCGAAGATATTGACGAGGATGCCCTTGACGGCCTTGTTCTTGAGCATGATCTTGAAGGCCTCGGTGACCTTCTCGGCGGTGGCGCCACCGCCCACGTCCAGGAAGTTGGCCGGCTCGCCGCCGAACAGCTTGATGGTGTCCATCGTCGCCATCGCGAGGCCGGCGCCGTTGACGAGGCAGCCGATGTTGCCGTCCAGGCTGATGTAGCTGAGGTCGAACTTGCTGGCCTCGACTTCGGCGGGGTCCTCTTCGTCCAGATCCCGGTAGGCGACGATCTCGGGGTGGCGGAACAGCGCGTTGCTGTCGAAGTTGAACTTCGCGTCCAGCGCCTTGATGTGGCCGTTGCCTTCCAGGATCAGCGGGTTGATCTCG
>DASSQC010000396.1:0-2889 GCA_035702705.1 Burkholderiaceae bacterium
TCGGCCAGAAACATTCAACCGTCATTTCGCGGCTTGATCGGCTTCCAGCAGGCGATACCTACCGACAAACTCAATCAGAAAAAGCCAATTTCGGCCACAAAACTGGGGGCCAGCTAGACCTCCAGCCACTCCTTGCGCACCTTCGCATTGGCTTTCAGTTCGGCCGGCGCGCCCTCGAACACCACGTTGCCATGCCCCATGACGTACACGCGGCTGGAGATGTCCAGCGCAATGGCCAGCTTCTGCTCGATCAGCAGCACGGACAGCCCACGGCGCTTGAGCTCCTGCAGGTACTCCGCGACGAGGTCCACGATCTTCGGCGCAAGGCCTTCTGTGGGCTCGTCGATGATGATCAGCTCCGGATCGCCCATGAGCGTGCGGCACAGCGTGAGCATCTGCTGCTCGCCGCCGGAGAGCACGCCGGCCTGGGTGTGCTGGCGCTCCTTCAGACGCGGGAACATGCGGTACATGTCCTCGTAGCTCCACTGGCCAGCTTTGGTGCCCTTCAGGCCCAGTGTGAGGTTCTGCTCGACGGTGAGGGTCGGAAAGATGTCGCGGTTCTCGGGCACATAACCGATACCCAGGTGCGCAATCTCGTAGGCCTTCCTGCCCACGAGCTCCGTGCCCTTGAAGCGCACCGATCCGGTGGCATCCACCAGCCCCATGATGGCCTTGGCAGTGGTGGAGCGCCCCACGCCGTTGCGGCCCAGCAGGCTGACGATCTCGCCCTTGCCCACCTGCATGTCCACGCCATGCAGCACATGACTCTTGCCATACCAGCCGTGCAGGTTGCTGATGGTGAGGAAGTCTTCAGCCATGGGCAGCCTCCGTGGCGGGGTCGGTGGAGTGATCTGCGCCATGGCCACCGAGATAGGCCTCCTGAACGGCGGCGTTCTCACGAATGGCCTGGGGCGTATCGCTGGCAATCACCTCGCCATAGACCAGCACGCTGATCCGGTCGGCCAGGCCGAACACCACGCTCATGTCGTGCTCCACCATCACGAGGGTCTTGCCCACGGTGACCTCGCGGATCAGTTCCACGGCACGATCGCTCTCGCTGCGCGACATGCCGGCCGTGGGTTCGTCCAGCAGGATCACATCGGCTCCGCCGGCAATCGTGATGCCGATCTCCAGCGCGCGCTGCTCTGCATAGGTGAGCAAGCTGGCTTTGGTGTCGCGCCGCCGGTTCAGGCCGATGCGCTCCATCACCTGCTCGGCTCGCTCCCGGGCGTCCTTGAGCTGGCTGAGCTTGTGCCAGAACGAGTACTTGTAGCCCAGGCTCCAGAGCACGGCACAGCGCAGGTTCTCGAAGACGCTCAGGTTGCCGAACAGGTTGTTGATCTGGAAGCTGCGCGCCAGACCCATGCGGTTGATCTCGAAGGGCTTCTTGCGGGTGATCTCCTGGCCGTTGAGCTCGATCCGGCCGCTGCTCACGCCAAAGCGGCCGCTGATGAGGTTGAACAGGGTGGACTTGCCCGCGCCGTTGGGGCCGATGATGGCGTGGCGCTCACCGGCCGCAATGCTCAGGTTCACGCCGCGGATGATCTCCGTCTTGCCGAAGGACTTGCGGACGTTTGACAGTTGGAGTGCGGCGGGCTTCATAGGACCAGCTTCTTCTGCTCTTCGTCTTCGATCTCTTCGGCAATGGCGTCCCACTCGGCCTTGAAGCGCCGGCGCATGGGTTCGAAGATCAGGCTGCCGCCCACCAAGAGTGAAGCGGCGATGATCCAGGCCGTGACGCCCGCTGTATCCATCTGGAAGCCGAAGAGGCTGCGCACGGTGCCATTGGCCGCCTCCAGGGTGAGGTGGTAGGTCATCTCGATGACCATGATCACCCCGAGCGTGAGCAGCAGGCTGCCTGCGAACACACCCAGGTAGGGGTCGAGCAGGCGCTTGAACTTGCCGTAGCCCACCACGCGCAGATTCATGAGGATGAGGCTGGACAACCCGCCTGGCGCGTACATCACCATCAGCACGAACACCACACCCAGGTACAGCTGCCAGGCCTTGGTGAACTCGCTCATCGAGATCGCAAAGATCACGAAGACGATCGCACCGAGAATCGGCCCGAAGAAAAACAGCGCACCACCCAGGAACACCGCAAGCAGCACGCCGCCCGAGCGGATCGCACTCAGTGATTCCGCGCCCACGATCTCGAAGTTGATCGCAGTCAGGCCGCCGGAGACGCCGGCAAAGAAGCTCGAGGCGATCAGCACGTACCAGCGCACCCGCTGCGTGTTGTAGCCAATGAATTCCACGCGCTCCGGGTTGTCGCGCACCGCGTTGGCCATGCGGCCCAGGGGCGTCTGCGTGAAGGCGAACATCATCACCATGCACACCAGCGTCCACACGGCAATCAGGTAGTAGACCTGGATGGCCGGGCCGTAGGTCAGGCCGAAGAAGGGCTCGCCCACCACGCGGTTGCCGGTGATGCCGCCTTCGCCGCCGAAGAATCCAGGGAACATCAGCGAGCAGGCAAAGACCATTTCGCCGATACCCAGGGTGATCATGGCAAACGGTGTGCCGGCCTTCTTGGTCGTCACATAGCCGAAGATCACGCCGAAGAAGGCCCCGGCGAGACCGCCCACCAGCGGCAGAAGGCTCACTGGAAGATGGAGCTTGCCCGCGGCGATCCAGTTCAGGGCGTGGATCGCGAAGAATGCCCCCAGGCCGGAATAGACCGCGTGGCCAAAGCTGAGCATGCCCGTCTGCCCCAGCAGCATGTTGTAGGACAGCGCGAAGATGATCATGATGCCCATCTGCGAGAGCAGCGTGATCGCAAACCCGCTGTCGAACACCAGCGGCGCGCCGATGAACAGCAGCGTGGTGACGCCCCAGATGAACCAGCGGCCGAAGTTGATCGGCTTGAAGCGGAAGGTCGAATTCGCC
>DASSQC010000397.1:0-3605 GCA_035702705.1 Burkholderiaceae bacterium
TTTGCTTTGGCAGCGCCTAATTGGGTCAGCCGTATACCGGGAAGCGGGCGGTCAGGGCGTTGACCTTGGCGCGGACGGCGGCGATGTTGGCCTCGGAGCGGTCTTCCAGCACGTCGGCCACCAGGTTGGCGGTGAGTGCGGCTTCTTCTTCCTTGAAGCCGCGGGTGGTCATGGCCGGAGAGCCCAGGCGGATGCCGCTGGTGATCATGGCCTTTTCCGGGTCATTGGGGATGCCGTTCTTGTTGACGGTGATGTGTGCCTCGCCCAGCACCTTTTCGGCTTCCTTGCCGGTGATGCCCTTGGGGCGCAGGTCCACGAGCATGACGTGGCTCTGCGTGCCGCCGGAGACGATGCGCAGGCCGCGCGCGACCAGGGTGCGGGCCATGACATCGGCGTTCTTGATGACCTGCTGCTGATAGAGCTTGAACTCGGGCGTGAGCGCTTCCTTGAAGGCCACGGCCTTGCCAGCGATCACGTGCATCAGCGGGCCGCCCTGCAGGCCGGGGAACACGGCGCTGTTGATGGCCTTCTCGTGCTCGGCCTTCATGAGGATGATGCCGCCGCGCGGGCCGCGCAGGCTCTTGTGGGTGGTGGAGGTGACCACATCGGCATGCGGCACGGGGTTGGGGTAGACGCCCGCGGCAATCAGGCCGGCGTAGTGCGCCATGTCCACCATGAAGATGGCGCCCACGTCCTTGGCCACCTTGGCAAAGCGCGCAAAGTCGATGTGCAGGCTGTAGGCGCTGGCGCCGGCGATGATGAGCTTGGGCTTGGCCTCGTGCGCCTTCTTTTCCATGGCGTCGTAGTCGATCTCTTCCTTGGCGTTCAGGCCGTAGGAGACGACGTTGAACCACTTGCCGCTCATGTTCAGCGGCATGCCGTGCGTGAGGTGCCCGCCTTCGGCCAGGCTCATGCCCATGATGGTGTCGCCCGGCTTCAGGAAGGCGAGGAACACGGCCTGGTTGGCACTCGCCCCGCAGTGCGGCTGCACGTTGGCGGCGTCGGCGCCAAACAGCTGCTTGACGCGCTCAATGGCCAGCTGTTCGGCAATGTCCACAAACTCGCAGCCACCGTAGTAGCGGCGGCCGGGGTAGCCCTCGGCGTACTTGTTGGTGAGCTGGCTGCCCTGGGCGGCCATCACGGCCGGCGAGGTGTAGTTCTCGCTGGCGATGAGTTCGATGTGGTGCTCCTGGCGCGCGTTTTCCTTCTGGATGGCGGCCCAGAGCTCGGGATCGGTCTGCTCGATGAGTTGGTTACGCAAAAACATGGTCGATGCCCCTTGCGAGAAGGTGGGTGGATTCAATCGGCCATCGGGATGCCCAGGCGCTCGGCTCGGTGCAGCGCGTGCCGCACCGATCCCCGCGCTTCCCGGTGTTGATTCACCTTGACGGGGCAGGCCCGCCTTGCGCCAGTTGCGCGGGGATGATGGTGCCGAGCAGTTTACTTGCTCTTCTTGCTGGCAATGGCGCTGCGCCGGGCGTCGGCCGGGTAGGCAAAGTCGATCGAGCCGTTGTTCCAGCGGCCCAGGAAGATCATGTTGCGGCTGAATGCATCCTTGTCATCGGCCGAGAAGGGGCCGTCGTGCGTGGCCACCACGCCCAGATAGGGCTTCTTCATGTTCTCCATGGTGCGCTTGAGGTTGGGGCCGGAGGTGTCAAAGCCGGCCTGCAGCAGCACCTGGAACATGAAGAGCACGGCGTCGTAGCTCTGCGCCGCGGCCATCAGCGAGGGCACGGGCTTGCCCTGCAACTTGCGGTTCAGGCCCAGGATGAAGCTGTTGCGCCGCGAGTTGCCGCTGTCCTCGATGATGGTCTGCACCACGAACACGCCGTTGGCGGCGCTGCCCGCGGTGTCCCACACGGTGCGAAAGCTCATGGGCCAGGAGCCGAACAGCGGGATGCTGACCCCGGCCTGGCCGCGGCTTTTCACCACCACGCCATTTTCCGGGCCGACCGTGTAGCTCACGATGGCCTGGGCGCCGGCATCGCGCGCCGCTTCCATCTCGCTGACCAGCGACTTCACGCCCAGGTCGAAGCGCGCCACATAGACCGGGTCGAGCCCGCGCTCCTTGAGCGCCGCGCTCACGTCCTTGAAGCCGCCTTCGCCGTAGCCGGTCTTGTCGGCAAAGATCGCCACGCGGCGCAGCTTGCGGCGCTCCACGATCTCTTCCACCAGAAAGGGCGCCTGGATGGCGTCGCGCGCGCTCATGCGGAACACGTAGCTGTCCTTGGGCGGGAACTTGGCGGTGATGGCCGTGCCCGTGGCCACCGGCACCAGCAGCACATGCTTGGCATTCTGGAAGGTGTCCAGCCCGCGCATGGCCACACCGGTGTTGCAGAAGCCGATGGTGAAGGCGACCTTGTCCTTGTTGATCAGCTCCTCGGCAATGCGCTGGGCGTTGTCCGGCTTGGCTTCGTCGTCCTTGAACACGAGCTCCAGGGGCCGGCCGAGAAAGCCGCCGGCGCGATTGACCTCTTCCACCGCCAGCTCGGCGCCCTGCCGGGCCGACAGGCCGAAGTCCGCGCTGCCGCCGGAGAACGGGCAGATGAAACCGATCTTCAGGGTGTTCTGGGCTGGGCTTTGGGCGAAGGCCGCGGGGCTGAGCAGCGGGGCGAGCGCAAGCAGGGCCACCGCACCAAACTGGCGCAGACGGGTCATCGGGGTCTCCTTGCGGGGCGATGCGTCGCCCCTGTGTTGTCGGTCTGACGCGTTTGTAACGGCCCCGGCGCGCGAGTTGTGTGCAGCTGTGTCGATTGGTCAACACAGGTTTGCAATGCGTGACGGAAGGTCGCGACAGTGCTAGGGCTAACCCTGCACGCCGGCGCTGCTGTTGGCGCTGTCTTTGGCGCTGAGTCCGGCGCTAGATGGCCAGCAGCGCGCGCGTGGCCTCGGAGGCGACGGTGCTGCGATCGCCGCTGGCAATGACGCTGCCGCGTTCGAGCACCACATAGCGGTCGGCCAGCGCCGCCGCGAAGTCGAAGTACTGCTCCACCAGCACGATGGCCATGTCGCCGCGCGCAGCCAGCGCCGCGATGATGCGCTGGATGTCCTGGATGATGTTGGGCTGGATGCCCTCGGTGGGTTCGTCCAGGATCAGCAGGCTGGGTTGCGCGAGCAGGGCGCGCGCAATGGCCAGCTGCTGCTGCTGGCCGCCGGAGAGATCGCCGCCGCGCCGGTCCATCATCTGGCGCAGCACCGGGAAGAAGTCGAGCACATCGTCGCGGATGCGCCGGGCCGCCGCGCCGGAATGCGCCGCCATGCCGATCAGCAGGTTCTCCTTCACCGACAGGCGCGCAAAGATCTCGCGGCCCTGCGGCACGTAGGCAAAGCCGGCGGCCACGCGTTCATGCGGCTTGAGCGCGAGCACGGAGCGCGCATCCCAGGTGATGTCGCCACTGCGCGGGGCCACCAGGCCCATCAGGCAGCGCAGCAGCGTGGTCTTGCCCACGCCGTTGCGCCCCAGCACGGCCGTGCACTGGCCGCGCTGCGCGGAGAGGCTCACGTCCTTGAGGATGTGGCTGCCGCCATAGAACTGGTTGAGCGATTCGACATTCAGCACAGTGGCATCCTCATCGGCCGAGATAGACCTCGATCACGCGTTCGTC
>DASSQC010000398.1:0-2554 GCA_035702705.1 Burkholderiaceae bacterium
CATCTGCGCCGCGCCCTGCCCGGGCTTTCGGCCACCATCGACCGCACATTGATCATCGAGAAGCGCGCCACCTTCGCCTGCACGCCGGCCATGCAGGCCGTGCCCGCACGCACGGCGCACCCGGCCCTGCGTCTGGCGGGCGACTTCACCGAAGCCGACCTGCCCGCCACGCTGGAGGCTGCGGTGCTGTCTGGCAAAGCGGCGGCGGACTGGGCGGGCGCTTAGAGGGCGCTTCTGTCGGGCACTTCGGGCGGGTAGATCGGGCGAGCGCATTGGGGCGGATGCCTTGGACAGGCGTTTCGATGCCCCCACCTTCTCGCTTGTCTGGTGCGGTTTTCCAGCCCATTTGCCTTCAAGAGGCGCATGAATGCTCAATCCGCGGTGAAGATGTCCGCTGCATGCGGCTCTCAGGCGACTTGGGTCTGAAGACGCCCATCAGACCAGCGAAAAGGGCTTTGTGCTGGCGTCTGTTATGGCGTCTGTAGTGGCGGTTGGCCCCCGTGGCGTCCAGCCGATTCGATCGCGCCGCGTCCCGACGCGAGGTGCCAGAGGCGCCCCCAGAGATGCTTCTCGCTTGTCTGGTGCGGCTTTCCAAGCCGTTTCGCCTGGAAAGCCGCGCCGATGCTTGATCCAGCAGTGGGAAGGCCGCCTCATGCGCCTGTCCGGCCAGAATGGCCTGGAGAGGCGCACCAGGCAAGCGAGACCGCATGCGGGAACGCGCCCCGGAGCCCGCTGGTGGCAAAACCGGCTCAGACCCAGGCGGGCTGCGCCAGCGCTACTGCAGGCCGCGCAGCGCGTCCATGGCCTCTTCGATGCGGCCCACAGGCAGCAAGGTGAGGCCCTCGGGCACCTGCTTGGCACTGGCGCCCTTGGGCAGGTTGGCCCGCGGCAGCATGATGTGCGAGAAGCCGAGCTTGGCCGCTTCGCGGATGCGCTCCAGACCGCGCGGCGCCGGCCGAATCTCGCCGGCGAGGCCGAGCTCGCCGAACACCGCCAGGCCCTTGGGCAGTGCGCGGTTCTTCAGCGACGACACCGCCGCCAGCACCACGGCCAGGTCGGCGGCCGGTTCCGTGATGCGCACGCCACCGACGGCGTTCACGAAGACATCCTGATCACCGCTGGCAATGCCGGCATGGCGGTGCAGCACCGCCAGCAGCAGGGCCAGCCGGGCCTGGTCCAGCCCCACCGCCAGGCGGCGCGGGCTGCCGCCGGCCGTGTCCAGCAGCGCCTGCACCTCCACCAGCAGCGGGCGCGTGCCCTCCTGGGTGATGAGCACACAGGTGCCCGGCACGGGCTTGTCGTCGCCAGTGTGCGAATGCGAGAGGAACAGCGCCGAGGGATTGCTCACGCCCTTCAGGCCGCGGTCGCCCATGGCAAACACGCCCAACTCGTTCACCGGGCCAAAGCGGTTCTTGAAGGCGCGGATCAGGCGGAAGGACGAATGCGTGTCACCCTCGAAATACAGCACCGTGTCCACGATGTGCTCCAGCACGCGCGGCCCGGCCAGCGTGCCTTCCTTGGTGACATGGCCCACCATGATCACGGTGCAGCCCGTCTGCTTGGCCGCGCGCGTGAGCATGGCAGCGCACTCGCGCACCTGCGACACCGAGCCCGGCGCCGAAGACAGGGCCTCGGAATACAGGGTCTGGATGGAGTCCACCACCGCCACCTGCGGCCGGTGCTCGGCAAAGGCCTCCAGAATGCGGTCGATCGAGATCTCCGCCAGCGCCAGCAGCTTGTCGGCAGACACACCGAGGCGCCGCGAACGCAGCGCCACCTGGTCGAGCGATTCCTCGCCCGTGACATACAGCGCCGGCACGCGGGCCGACATGTCCGCCAGGGACTGCAGCAGCAGCGTGGACTTGCCGATGCCCGGGTCGCCGCCCAGCAGCACCACGCCACCGGGCACCAGCCCACCGCCGAGCACGCGGTCGAATTCGTCGATGCCGGTCTCGATGCGCTCGACCTCCACGGTCTGCACCGCGCCGAGCTGCTGCACCTGGCTCGCGCCGGCACGCTGGCCCACCAGCGGCTCGAAGCGCTTGCCCTGGGCGCTCTGCGCGGCCGTCTCGGTCAGGCTGTTCCACGCACCGCAGCCGGGGCACTTGCCGAGCCACTTGGGGCTGGCGGCGCCGCATTCGCTGCAGACATACTGGCTCTTGGATTTGCTCATTCGGCAGGGGCCCGCTCAGTCGACCGAGACGACGGGCACGCGCGCAGCCACGGCACACATCAGCTCGTAGCCGATGGTGCCGGCTGCCCTGGCCACCTCATCGATCGAGACCTGCGTGCCCCAGAGTTCCACGGGGCTGCCAATGCCCGTCTGCGGCAGCGCAGTCAGGTCCACGGCGAGCATGTCCATCGACACGCGGCCGATCGTGCGCGTGCGCTGCCCCGCCACGGCAATCGGTGTCCCGGTGCCGCAGTGACGTGGATATCCGTCGGCGTAGCCGCAGGCCACGATACCGATGCGCATCGGCGCCTCGGCACGGAACGTGCTGCCGTAGCCCACCGTGTCGCCGGGCTGCAGATCCTGCACACCGATGACCTCCGA
>DASSQC010000399.1:0-3475 GCA_035702705.1 Burkholderiaceae bacterium
TAGCTGGCCTCGAGAATGCGTGAGGCCAGCCCCGTCTCCTTGCCCGCCACGCCTGCCACGAACTCAGCCACGATGGCGCCGATCAGGGACAGCCCGCCCGCCACCTTCAGGCCCGCGAGGAAGTACGGCAGGCTGCTGGGCACCAGCAGAAAGCGCAGGCGCTGCACCGGTGTGGCGCGGTACAGGGTGAACAGCTCGCGCAGGCCGGGCTCGGCCGCGCGCAGACCGATCACGGTGTTGGACAGCACGGGGAAGAAGGCCACGATCCAGGCGCACAGCAAGAGCGCGGCCGTCGTGCTTTCCACATAGATCAGGATGAGCGGCGCAATCGCCACGATCGGCGTGACCTGCAGCACGATCGCAAAGGGCCACAGGCTGGCCGCCACCCAGCGCGAGAGCGCAAACATCACTGCCAGCAGTACACCGCCGCTGGCTGCCAGCAGCAGCGCGCCAAAGGTGATCTTGATGGTGAACCACCAGCTCCCGGCCAGCGAGCCGAAGTTCTCCACCAGGGTCTGCGCCACCAGCGTGGGTGCGGGCAGGATGTAGTGCGGGATCTGGTTCACGCGTACCAGCACTTCCCACAGCACCAGCGCGCCGAGGATCATCCCCGCCGGCAGCAGCACGCGCACTGCGGTGGGCAGGCCTGTGGCGTGGGTTGAAGCGCCGCTCATGCCTGCACTCCGCTGGCGGTGGTCAGCGCATCCGACACCTCGCCGCACCAGTTTGCGTACTGCGGCGTGTGGCGGAAGGCGGCCTCGCGCGGCGCGGGCGCATCGATGTCGATCTGCGCCACCACGCGCCCCGGCCGCGCGCTCATCACGCACACACGGTCGGCCAGAAACACGCTCTCATACACGCTGTGCGTGACAAACACGGTGGTGAAGCCCTGCTCGGCCGACAGGGCCAGCAAGTCGCGGTTCAGGGCAAAGCGCGTGATCTCATCCAGCGCGGCAAAGGGCTCATCCATCAGCAGCACGGCGGGCTGCGTGACCAGCGCGCGGGCAATCGACACACGCATCTTCATGCCGCCCGAGAGTTCACGCGGATAGACCTTAGAAAACGCCGCCAGACCCAGGCGCGCCAGCAGCGGCGTGATGCGTGCGGCCACATCGGCGCGCGACATGCCCGCCAGGCGCAGCGGCAGCCAGACGTTGTCGAACACGCTGGCCCAGGGCATGAGCGTGGGCTCCTGGAACACAAAGCCGATGGATGGCGCTGGCGTCCCGGCGGGATGCATCCATTGCACCAGCCCCGCGCTTGGCGGCGTGAGCCCTGCGATCAGGCGCAGCACCGTGCTCTTGCCGCAACCCGATGGCCCCAGCAACGCCAGGAACTCGCCTGCCCGGATCTGGAGCTCCACCCCAGCCAGTGCCTCGGTGCCGTTGGCAAAGCGCTTGTGAATGCCGGACAAGGTCAGCAGCGGTGGAGCGGAGGCAGAAGCGGACATGACTGCGACTGTAACGGCCAGAGGGGCCTTCGCCCGCATGTGACAGGACGGTTAAACGCCGCAGAACCCACTCGGCCCGGCCTGCAGAAATCCACGATTTCTTGCAGTTCACGCGCCCGCAGGTGCAGTTCGTCGCAATCGGGCTGCATGCAAGGCGCCCCTTGCCCACAATGCCATCCATCGACACACACAACACGTCGACGCAAGTACAGAAACACCACCGCTAGGAGCCCAACATGACCACCAAGATCGACACCCTGAGCTACACCACCATCGGCGCCCTGATGCTCGCCGCAACGATCACCGCAGCCGTCGGCGGCGCGATGACGATCACCAAGGACGAGCCGGTCGTGCGTCTGGACACCGTGACCGTGGTGGCCAAGCGCGAGACCGCTGCCCCGCAAGTGGCCCGCCTGGACACGGTGACCATCACCGCCAAGCGCATCGCCCCCGAGACCACCGTGGCCGGTGGCTCGATGCTGGCGGCCAAGAACGTCGCCGCACCGGTCAAGCTCTGATTCCAGCTGCCAGCCGAGGCCTCCGGCTCCGGCAGCGGCTGGCGCACAGCAAGACCCGACATTCGCGATCTTCGCGCGCCAGACCCAGACAACACGCAGAAGCACTCTCCTCCCCAAAAGAACGCTGCTAGTCATCTCCTCAGAAGCAACTTCGGCCCACTTCGGTGGGCCTTTTCTTTTCCGGTCGCGCGAAGCACAAAGCGCGACCTTCAACCCGGTGTCGCGGGCCCTTGATACTGAAACACGCGCTCGAGCGGCACGCCGAACACCCGAGCAATTCGGAAGGCCACCTCCAGCGAGGGTGAATACTTGTTGGCCTCGATGGCGATGATGGTCTGGCGGGTGACGCCGACCTGATCGGCCAGGGCCTGCTGGGTCATCTCGCCCGCCGCGAAACGCAGCGCGCGGATGTCGTTGCTGATGGAACCGCCGGCCTTGCCCATCACATCACCCCACGGCGGTGCAGCCAGAGCTGGGTGCCGATGTTCACGAGCTCGGCGGCCACCCAGCCGAGCATGAGCACGTGCGCAAAGATGAAGTTGCCGTGCGTGTGCACCGCGGCGACGAGCGCAAAGAAGACGCCGGTGGCGAGCACGAAGCCGCCGTTGCGTGCGCCCAGCAGGCTGATGAGCCGGTCGCGCTCATCGGTCGTGGTCCGCCGGTCAAGCAGCGCAATCAAGGTGTGGCCCACCACGCTGAGTGCCACGAGCACGATCACCGCCAGAGCAAACCGGTTGGCATGGGCCAGGGTCATCCACAGCGCACGTTCGGGCTGCTCGGAGTGCGCCAGCGCAAAGTGCTCCGGCAGGGTCTTGCCGAAGTACAGGCCGAAGGCCACCAGCAGGCTGATCAGCATGAGCCAGAGACTCTTTTCCTTGAAGGACAGGTTCATGGGCGCTCCTCGCCGTGTCTGCTTCACCAGACATAAAGTAAGAAATACATGACATCTGCAGTGTGGTCCCGTACTTCCATGCAGTCAAGTTTTTCTTACTTTTGAGCCGAATCCGTCGGCGAAGTGCCGAGCACCGAAGGGTTCGAGCGCGCACGTTCCCGCTCAACAAAGATGGCCGATCATGATTGATCAGTAGATGTCTAGAGTCCCAAGATCAGCCATGGACAAGCGGAAAGTGATCGAATGAAGACCGTCAAAGCACTGACCGAAAATGACATTCTTCCTGGATGGCCGGGCTGCGTTGCACGACTTGCTGATCACCTATTGATTCGACTATTCTGGAAATATGGAATCGAAACTCAGCACAGTCCCGTTCACCTCAACCGAGCCGGAAGAAACCGTCGCCTCCCGCAGTGCTGACGCCGTGCTGGTGCTCGCCTCGCTGGCGCATGAAGCGCGGCTCGCGATCTTTCGACAGCTCGTGCAGGCCGGGCCGGCGGGCCTGCCCGCTGGTGAGATTGCCGTGCGCCTGGCCATGCCGCCCTCGACCCTGTCCTTTCACCTGGCGCATCTCGCGCGCGCCGGTCTGGTGGCGGCGCTGCCGGCCGGCCGCCA
>DASSQC010000400.1:0-5244 GCA_035702705.1 Burkholderiaceae bacterium
GAGCGTCGGATTCAGAGCCAGTGCCCCGAGAGCGACGATGCAAGCCTTGCCCGTGAGCTTCACCGCTTGACGCGCTACGCAAGCCAAGGTGTCGCACACGCGCTGCGCGCCTGAAGCCGCCGGGCTCAAGCCGCGCCATCATCGGCCCTTGCGCTGCGTTCCGGACGGGGCGGGTCTCGATGCGAGCCATTCCTGCGAGGGCGATACGTCAGAGCTTCGGCTTGCCGCTGCGGGGGGCGTCGCAGTACGTCCCTCAGGCAAGGAGCTGGCATGAACAACGACCGCACGCAATTCACTCTGTTCGGCTTCAAGGGATCGGGCTCCGCTGCCATCGAGGCCGCACTGGAATGGGCGGAGCAGCCCTACACCCTGGTCCGCACAGCCTCCTGGGCCAAGGGCTCTGCGCTGAGCAGGCTGGCTGCCATCAATCCGCTCAAGCAGATTCCTACGCTTGTCCTGCCCGATGGCACCGTGCTGAGCGAGAGCGCAGCCATTCTGATACACCTCGGTCTGACCTGCCCGGCTGCCGGCCTGCTGCCAAAAGACGCTGCATCTCGCGCCCGCTGTCTGCGTGCGCTGGTCTACATCGCAGCCAACTGCTACAGCGCTGTCGGTGTCACGGATTTCCCGCAACGCTGGACCACCTCGACCGAGGAGCCCGCGCAGGAGGCGGTGCGCCAGGCCGCGCGCGCCCAGTTGCATCACCACTGGGGCGTCTTTGCGGACCTGTTTGCGCCAGGTGTCGAGCAGGCGCCGGAGGCTGCGCCGTTCCTGAGCGGGCTGCAGACCCGTGGCACCGACCAACCGGGTGCCGTCGACCTGCTCGCTGCGGTCGTCTCCAAGTGGTCTGGCACCCGGGCCTACCTCAAGGCGCACCGCCCGGGCTTTCTCGGCCTGCTTGAACGCATCGAGGCGCATCCTCGCGTGGCGCCTGTCTTTTCACGCCACTGGCCTTAGCCCGAGTCATCCGCCCGGCCTTGGGCGCCAACCCCACCAGGCCGCTGCAGACTGCGCGGTGGCAGGCGCATCACCCTCAATCCATGCAGCGGTTGAACCGTTCAGCCAAGGCCAGGGTTTGTGTGCGATCGCCCGCCGTGCAGACCGTTTGGCGCGTCCGCCCCACGCTCGGCGCACAGGGCGAGACCGGCTCTGCAAGCCATTCTCCAGACCAAAATGGCTGAAGATCCGCACCAGACAAGCGAGAAGCCGTTCTGATCGGGCAACTGTTTCCGCGCGGCCAACAGCGCAGCCGGCACCTCACAAACAAAAAGGCCCGCAGACGGGTGTCTTGCGGGCCCTGGCGGATGGCACGTGCTTCGCACGTCAATGGGCTGTCGTGCCTTCATCCGGTTTGCGGATCCGGAACCACGCCGCGTACATCGCAGGCAGACTGAGCAGGGTCAGCAGCGTCGCGACGATCAGTCCGCCCATGATGGCAATCGCCATCGGCCCCCAGAACACGCTGCGTGACAGCGGGATCATCGCCAGGATCGCAGCAGCTGCCGTGAGCACGATCGGACGCATGCGGCGCACCGTGGAATCCACGATCGCGTGCCAGGGGTGGTGCCCATGTGCGATGTCCTGCTCGATCTGATCGATCAGGATCACACTGTTGCGCTGGATCATGCCCATCAGCGCAATGGTGCCCAGCAATGCCACGAATCCGAAGGGCGCGCGGAAGACGATCAGCCCCAAGGCCGTGCCGATGATGCCGAAGAAGCCGGTCAGGAAAACCAGCGTGGAGCGCGAGAAGCTCTTGAGCTGCAGCATCAGCAGGGTGAAGGTCAGAAACAGCATCAGTGGCAGATTGGCGGCGATCGACCCCTGTCCCTTGGCGCTTTCTTCCTGCGCCCCAGCCACGTTGATCGTGTAGTTGGCCGGCAGGTTCGCGCGCAGCTCGGCCAGCTTGGGGTCGATCTGCGCGGTCACTGTCGGGCCCTGGATGCCATCGACGATGTCGGCATTCACGGTGATGGCGAAGTCACGGTTCTGGCGCCAGATCACGCCCGGCTCGAACACGATGTGTGCCCGCGCCACCTGCGCCAGCGGCACGCTGCGGCCACTGGCCGTCGGCACATTCACGTTTTGCGCCGCTTCCAGCGTGGCGCGCTCGCTGGCCGGGTTGCGCAGCACGATGTCGATCAGCTCATCACCGTCGCGGAAGGTGCCCACCGGTGCGCCGTTGGTCAGCACGCTGGCCGCCTGCGCGATCGAGCGGCTAGACACGCCCAGCGCCCGCGCCTTGTCCTGGTCCACGTCGATGCGGATCACGCGCACGTACTCGTTCCAGTTGTCATTCACGCCCCGGGTGTTGGGGTTGGCCATCACCACGGCCTTGACCTGGTCGGCAATCGCACGCACCTGGGCAATCTCCGGCCCCTGGATGCGGAACTGCACCGGATACGGCACGGGTGGCCCGTTGGGCAGCAGCTTCACCCGGCCGCGGATCTCGGGGAAGTCCGTCCGGAAGGCCTCCTGGATGCGCAGACGCAGCGCGTTGCGTTCCTTCAGGCCCTTGGGAACGACGACCACCTGCGCCAGGTTGCTTTGCTGGAATAGCTGCTCCATGGGCAGATAGAAGCGCGGAGAACCGGTACCCACGAAGGTGGTGAAGCTCTCGACCTCGGGCTGCGTCTTGAGCCAGGTTTCGAACTTGCGGGCGGCAGCGTCAGTGTTGGCGTAGCTGGAGCCTTCGGGCGTCCAGAGATCCACGAACATCTCCAGGCGCGAGGAGTCCGGGAAGAACTGCTGCTCCACCTTGCCCATGCCGACGATGCCCAGCACAAAGGCGAGCAAGGTGGCCGCCAGAGTCTTCCAGCGGTGCTCCACACACCAGTTCACCATCGCCCGGAAGCGGTTGTAGAACGGCGTGTTGAAGAGCTCGTGGTGTCCGTCGGCACCCGCCGCGGGCCGGTTCTTCAGCAGGTGAAAGCCGATGTAGGGCGTGAAGATCACGGCGGCAAACCAGCTCAGCACCAGCGCCATGGTGGTGACCGAGAAGATCGAGAAGGTGTATTCACCCGCGGCGCTCTTGGCCAGCGCAATCGGCACGAAGCCGGCGGCCGTGATCAGCGTGCCGGTGAGCATCGGGAAGGCGGTGGCCTTGTAGGCGAAGGTGGCGGCGGCAAACTTGTCCATGCCCTCCTCCATCTTCCGCACCATCATCTCCACGGCGATGATTGCGTCATCAACCAGCAGGCCCAGCGCAATGATCAGCGCACCCAGGGAGATCTTGTGCAGATTGGTGTTGGTGACGTACATGGCCAGAAAGGTCATGGCCAGCACCAGCGGGATGGTGAATGCCACCACCAGGCCGGGGCGCGCGTCGATGTAATAGCGACGCCAGAAGGGCCGCTGCTCGGCATCGGCGTGCTTGTGCAGGCCCAGCGCCACAAAGCTCACCGCCAGCACGATCACCACGGCCTCGATCAGGACGCGCACGAACTCATTCACGCTGTCGGCCACGGCACGCGGCTGGTTCTGGATCTTCTCCATGCTGATGCCCACGGGCAGTCCGGCCTCGATGCGCTTTTCCTCCTGCGCAAGCGCCTTGCCCAGGGCGATGATGTCGCCGCCCTTGGCCATGGAGATGCCCATGACGATGACCTCGCGGCCGTTCTGGCGGATGCGCGAAACCGGCGGGTCGACGTAGTCGCGCTTGACGCTGGCAATGTCGGAGAGCTTGAAGGTGGCATTGCCGGCGCGGATGGGCAGACGGCGCACGGCCTCAACATCCCCCGTCTGGCCGGTGATGCGGACCTGGACGTTGTCGCGGTCCAGCGGCAGCGTGCCGGTGGGCACCAGATCGATCTGGTTGTTGATCTGTGCAATGACGTCCGTCACGTTCAGGTTCAGCTGCGCCAGACGCTGGTGCGAGATCTCGATGTAGAGCTTCTCGTCCTGGATGCCGAAGGTCTCGACCTTGCCGACATCCTTGACGCGCAGCATGTCCTGGCGCACGCGCTCGACGGTCTTCTTGAGTTCGAGATAGCTGAAGCCGTCCGCACTGAAGGCGAACATCACGCCGTACACGTCACCGAAGTCGTCGTTGAAGAAGGGACCGATCGTGCCCGGCGGCAGCGTGCCGCGGATGTCGTTGATGTTGTTGCGCACCTTCAGCCAGATGCCTGGCACCTCGCGAGGCGGATTGCTGTCCTTGAGCTGCAGGATCGTCAGCATCTCGCCAGGCTTGTTGTAGGTCTGGATCTTGTCGACGTTGGGCGTCTCCTGCAGCTTGCGCTCGATCTTGTCAGTGAGCTGCTGCGCGACCTGCTCGGCAGTGGCACCGGGCAGATAGGCACGTACCACCATGCCACGAAAGGTAAAGGGGGGGTCTTCGTCCTGCCCCAGCATGAAGAAGGCGGCCAGACCACCGATCAGCAGCACGCCGATCAGGTAGCGCACCAGAGGCTGGTTCTTCAGTGCCCACTCGGAAAGGTTCACGTTCATATGTGCTCCGGGTCCGGGTGGCGCTTACCTGGCGGCCGCGGGTGCAGCGGGCGCGGCTTGCGTCGCAGCGGGCGCCGCAGCAGCCTGGCCCGGGCTCACGCCGGGCATGAGCTTGACCTTCTGGCCTTCGCGCAGCGTATGGATGCCTGCGGTGATGACCTGCTGGCCAGGATTCAGGCCGCTGGCGATCAGGATCTGGTTGCCCACGCTGCCCGCCAGCTTCACGGGCACGCGAACGGCGGCGCCATCCTTCACCACCCACACGGTGGGCCCGGCCTCGCCCTGCACCACGGCCGCCAGCGGCACGGCAAGCGCCTGCGCCAGGCGCGGATCGCCGGGCAGCGATACCGTGGCCGTTGCGCCCAGGGTGGCGATCCCCTCGGGGTCCTGCAGCGTGGCGCGAACCAGGATCACACGGGCGATCGGGTCGGCCGCCGGTGCAACTTCGCGCACGACCGCCTTGAGCGGGGCCGCCGGGTTGGCCCACAGGCTGACACCCACCGGCACGCCGGCACGCAGGGCACGCGCAGCCTGCTCGGGCAGGTTGAAGACGACGTCGCGCTCGCTGCCCACCGCCACACGAACCACGCTTTGGCCGGCGGACACGACCTGCCCGGCCTCGGCATCGATGCCAACGACCACACCTGGCCTGTCAGCCGTCAGCGCGGCATAGCCGGCCTGGTTGCCCTGCACGCTGCGCTGCGCGCGCGCCTGGTCGAGCTGCGCCTGCGCGGCCTTCAGCGCGGTGTCGCGGCGGTCGAGCTCGGCGCTGCTGATGAAGCCCTGGTCGCGCAG